>NZ_NXGO01000067.1:0-1759 GCF_002774925.1 Candidatus Hodgkinia cicadicola | reverse complement strand
GACAAAACCAACATGGATAAGTTCGATCAATATACTCATATGTTTAATTTATTCGGTTGTGGTATGTTGTTGGTAGTAAATCTGTTAATTATAACTCATTGTTGTCGGTTCGAACGTTTGGTACTCAAACACAACGAGGTAAGTCATATCCGTATTCGGTCTGTTAAAATAACAACAAAAAGTTAACATGTTTGTTCGGTGGCTGATTGGATCTGGATGTTTAGAGGAACAAAATCATCGGGATTAGTACCAAATATATGTTTAGCAAATATATTAACTGTATCCGACATTCCGTTGAAACGATTAATCGGGGTATCGAGTATTTATTTAATGTTTAGTGATAGATGTATTCATATCTGTAAAATGTTATAACATCAATGACCAACATGTTAACAACGACCACGGATAATCTGTTAAACACACAACGACAACTAGTCGTCGGATTGGTACCAATGGAGTATAAAATAAACAAAATAATATCTTTAGATGGTTATATCTTGGCATCGGTCTTAGGAGTTACTCGTTACACAAGTACACTGTTCAGTTTTACAACCGAGAGATTGGTAATGTTTGGGTTTAGATCCGGTGAGTATGTAACGATGGGTTTGGTAATCAGAGGTGAATTAGTATTCAGAGATTATTATATATGTAGTCCGACATGGTCTAACAAGTTAGAATTTTATTCAATGGTAACACCGAATGATTTGTTTTCATCGTTCCTCAAAATGATTACCACTAGTAGTTCAGTCATAATTAAGAAGAAAACGTCAGGATGTTTGGTTATGGAAGCACTGAATCCGGGTAACCGTTTGTTTCTGTTATGTACGGACATTGGAGTAGCGGTTGTTAGTAGTATAATATCAGAACCAAAAACATATGCCAACTTCAACGAAGTTATAGTTGTTATGACTTGTAAATATATTCAAGAACTTCAATATTTTAGTGATAAGCTGAAGCAACTAAGACAAACACCGCAGGTCAAGCCATATGCAAGACATAAACTGAGAATTTATTTAAGTGTAACACATGAACCATATCCATATTCTGGTGAATTAACATGGTTGATAAAATCCGGAACACTTATAGCTGATTTAAACACATATAATTTTGATAAGATGGATAGATTTATGATATGCGGTTCGAAAGAAACAACGTTGAGTGGTTTAAATCTGTTGAAGTCATTAGGTTACAACGAGGGAAGTGTACGTTATCCAGGTGATTTTGTATACGAAAAGATATTTGTTGATCAGACGTTTAAATTGATTTCGGAACTTAACAGCTTATTAAAATGGTTAAAGATGGATCCTTCGAACGAACATACTATGGCACTATTAAGTTTTAATTGCTCGATATCTTCACCATTTCATCTACAATCCTGTTATTAACACTATTTATTAATCTTATCGAAACTAAACGTTTAATCGTTCAGTATCTTACCGTCACATAAGCCAACATCCTTAACGGATTACAAGCGAATAAATTCTTATCATTACTTTGTTGTTAATCATGGGTTATTAAGATCTTCGAACGTTGTTAACATTTTATCAGTTAGTTCATTGTTTATTAAACCATTATAATCCATATCCGAACTATTCGGTATAACATCTTAAGGTATAACATTTGGTATATTGTGGTTTTATGATATTTATAATATAGATAAGTGGAAACTTTATTGACGGCTTACAACACTTGATGTTAACCAACCTCCATGTGACATCAGTCACTACCATCTTGTTTTAAATTAATCCAAACGTTTGAT
>NZ_NXGO01000066.1:0-993 GCF_002774925.1 Candidatus Hodgkinia cicadicola | reverse complement strand
TGGATTATTTTTAATTATTCTAATAGGCGGTGCTGGATACCGAAGAACATTCGGTAACAATAACTGACTACTTCACCAAGTCACTGATTTATTTAAATCATTTCCTATTAAAGCCTTAATAACTATACCATCAAATTCTTCTGAAATACGACTAATACCTCCGGTTAAAACAATTGGTAAACGTTGATGAACTAATAACCTATATCTATCTATAGTTCAACTTTCTATTTTAGATAAATTACTATTAGTATTAAACATTGTTCAACTAGCTCACAATAAGTATAGTAACAAATCACGTCTATCAAAATCTAACAAATACCTATCTCCTTGAATAAACATTGATGATATACTAATTAACTTAAGAAGTTTCATGTTTATCAGAAATTATATAACCCATATTATGGTCACATTCATGTTGTAAACAAGCGGTAAACACTGAGTAAGATTTAATCACACAAACAACATCTCTTAATACATCATAACAAACAACTATCATTTTTTTCTTTCTACTAATAGAATATTCATTAGCAACTGATAGACAACACTCTTTAAAATCTTCCCTATACTCACTACCGAACACAACAGAAGGATAAGCCAAAACATGTAATTTTCGTTTTCATGATATTGTTGGCAGATTTATAATAAAAATTCCATACGGTCACCCCATCTGATTACTACTAATACCTAATGCAGAATTAGTAAACGTCAAGTGCATTAACCTATGTATACAATGTATACTTAAAGTAGATGGATTATTTTTAATTATTCTAATAGGCGGTGCTGGATACCGAAGAACATTCGGTAACAATAACTGACTACTTCACCAAGTCACTGATTTATTTAAATCATTTCCTATTAAAGCCTTAATAACTATACCATCAAATTCTTCTGAAATACGACTAATACCTCCGGTTAAAACAATTGGTAAACGTTGATGAACTAATAACCTATATCTATCTATAGTTCAACTTTCTATTTTAGATAAATTACTAT
>NZ_NXGO01000065.1:0-997 GCF_002774925.1 Candidatus Hodgkinia cicadicola | reverse complement strand
TGAAATTAGATCTTTAATCGATTGGCTAAAAATAAATTATTTAATTTTTTGATTTAATAAAACTATAACCTATTAGTGTTGTATAACATAAATAAAGATAATAATTATAAATATGTTTTTAATAATCCAGATAAGCCAAATAAAATACTTGCATATATGTTTAATATGGCCAACGACAACAGAATGTTGGATTTATTTGGATTAGTAACTTATTTCAATAATTATTATAGTAAGATTAAGGAAAATAGAAGAAAATTACAACATTAAGACACAACTTTATACCAAATTAGAATATTTTAATCCATTTGGTTCTGTCAAAGATAGAATTGCCGAAGCTTTGGTTGTTGATGCTTAGAAACGAAATAAGTATAATAAAGACACAATTATAGTAGAAGCAAGTTCTGGTAATATTGGTATTAGTATTGCTGCTATTGCTGCCCGTAAGGGGCTAAAATGTTTAATAGTTGTTCCGGAAAGTATCTCAGAAAAGAGACTAAACATGTTGGACTTTTTTAGGTGCTAAAATTGTATTTGTATCGAGGAGAATAAAAGAAGCCATAAAAAGCTAAAGAGTTTACAGATCAAGTTAAACTTGCAGTAATGACATGTCAATTTGAGAACAAGATCAATGTAAAAATCCACAAGAAAATAACAGCAAAAGAAATAACAAAATCAATGAAGAATATAGATTATTTCATTTCAGGTGTGGGAACAGGAGGTACTATCACGTGTGTTGGAGAGGTCTTAAAGAAGAGAAAGAATTCAAATACTTCGATTGTTGCAGTTGAGCCTTGAAAGGCTTCTATTTTATCAAACAAACAGGTTCAATCTCATGGGATACAAGGTATAAGGTGTTGGTTTTCTTCCAAAAATTTAAATATTAAGATTATTGATTATATTTTTAAAGCAAGAGACCACGAAGTAATTGGATATGCCAGAATAATGGCAACCACAGAAGGAATGGCAGTAGGTTTATCTTCGGGAGCTGCAATATGTG
>NZ_NXGO01000064.1:0-5634 GCF_002774925.1 Candidatus Hodgkinia cicadicola | reverse complement strand
AATTGCTTCTTTTGTTGTGGTAATTAAGTAATTCTTCTTTTATTAAGAGATTTAATTCAATTTTAACATCTTGTATTACTAATAATTTCTTATTACTGTGTTTTAAATTTTCTAAAGTTGTTGTTAGTGTTCTTATTTTAACAACATAGCCATGGATGTTTGTTGTAATACCTTTTGGTCTTAAAATTATATCATGTTCCCTATAATTGATTAAATCTGTTACAACATGTTGTTTAGTGTTATGTTTACAACATCCAAGAACCATTTCATGTTCAGTTCTAACAGTTTTTTTCTCACTTATTTGTTTTGAGTTATTAATTTGTATTAAATACATATTTCTGTCATTTGAGTTATTAAATTTCCTGTGAATTATCAGATTATTAGACATGTTATCGGATGTTTTATTGGTCATGGTTATTTCTTTTATAAGGTTTGGCATGAGCGGTCTTAGATTTACTCTTTTTTTTGGAACATTACAGATTTAATTGTACTTTCAAACACGGATGTTGGTTTATAATTAGTTATGGTAATAAAATTTGGATGATTTAACATGTATGATTCATAATTTATTCTGTTAATTTGTTTGTTATCCAAATATTTTGTAATATCTAATAGTTTATATAATTTATCCATTAGTTATTAGTTTTAGTATTATACATAGTTTGTCCTAATATCATAGATCTTTCCATTAGTTGTTTTATCATTGATCTTAATCTTTCAATGTTTACTTCTTTGGTGGTTAGTTCGGTTTTTAAATTATTTATACTGTCCAAAATGTTGGATTTATCTTGATTTGATAGTTTAGTATCTAACTCTTCCATAGATTTGTTAGTAGAATAAATTAAACTTTCAGCTTGATTTCTGATTTCAGCAACATCCTTGATCTTCTTGTCGTTGTCTTCGTTTTCTTTGGCTTCGTTAATCATGGAATTAATTTCATTTTCTGTTAAACCACCAGAGGTTTTGATTTTAATCTGTTGTTCTTTACCTGTTGTTTTATCTTTTGCTGAAACTTGAACTATTCCGTTGACATCAATGTCAAAAGTTACCTCAATTTGAGGAATACCTCTTTGAGCTTTAGCGATTCCAACTAAATCAAATTGTCCTAACATTTTGTTGTTATAAGCCATTTCTCGTTCACCTTGGTAGACTTTTATGGTAACGGCAGATTGATTATCTTCGGCTGTTGAGAATATTTGAGATCTTTTTGTTGGTATTGTAGTATTTTTTTCTATCAATCTTGTAAATATACCTCCTAAAGTTTCAATTCCTAATGACAACGGTGTAACATCTAATAACAATACATCTTTTATGTCTCCTTGTAGTACTCCAGCTTGGATAGCCGCACCAATCGCAACAACTTCATCAGGATTGACGTTTTTGTTTGGGTCTTTACCAAATAAATCTTTAACAGTTCTTTGGATTTTAGGCATCCTTGTCATTCCACCTACTAATATTATTTCATTTATAGTTTCGGAGGTTTCATGTGCATCAACCAAAGCGGTTTCACATGGTTTTATTGTGTTTTTAACGAGATCATCAACAAGTTCTTCTAATTTTGATCTTGATAAGTTACATGTTAAATGTTTTGGACCATTTTTATCAGCAGTAATAAAAGGTAGACTTATTTCTGTATTAGTAACAGATGATAATTCTATTTTGGCTTTTTCTGCAGCATCTTTTATTCGTTGGAGAGCAAGTTTATCTTTACTAATGTCAATACCGGTCTCTGTTTTAAACATGGTTACAATGTAGTATAAAATTTTGGAGTCAAAGTCTTCTCCACCTAAAAATGTATCACCATTTGTTGATTTTACTTCAAAAATACCATCTCCTAGTTCTAAAATCGAAACATCAAAAGTTCCACCACCTAAATCATAAACTACTATTAATTTTACATCTTTTTTATCTAATCCATATGCTAATGCAGCTGCTGTTGGTTCATTAATAATTCTAAGAACATCTAAACCTGCTATATTACCGGCGTCCTTTGTCGCTTGTCGTTGTGCATCATTGAAATATGCTGGCACAGTTATTACCGCTTTGCCAACTGTTTCGTTTAGAAACTCTTCAGCTATTACTTTCATTTTTATTAAGATAATAGCAGATATTTGTGATGGCGAATATCGCTTACCATTAGCCTCTAACCATGCATCGCCATTATTAGCTTCTACTATTTCAAATGTTGATAGATTTTTTTGTTTGGTTACGGTGTTATCATTGAATTTTCTACCAATTAATCTTTTAATGGCATAGAATGTATTTTTAGAATTAGTAATGATTTGTCTTCTTGCTGCTAATCCAACCAATCTTTCATTATTAGGTGTAATTGCTACAACAGATGGTGTTGTTCTGTTACCTTCTTGATTTTCTATAACTTTTATTTCCTTACCATCAGTAATCGCAACACATGAATTTGTTGTACCTAAATCAATACCGATTATCTTTGACATTATTATGTTTGTTATTGATTAATTATTAATTTTATATTACCAAATGAAAGGTAAATACTGGAGAAATACTTATGATAAAGTTGAATAAAAACATACACAACGATCTGATATATATAACTTAATGGTCCGTTGTAACTTTACAACATTCTATATGTATTTGTTTGTTATTGGATATAAATGTTTCATTTCAAAACCTTAATTTGTTAGTATATATTTACTAATTAGCGGAAAGAACCAATTATGAATTCCCATAGATATAATAGAATGAACAACTATATAATAACAAAAAATATAATTAATAGAAGCGAAGAATGGATGTTTGAAGGTTTATTATTAAATTCTTTATCAAAAAAAACAGTAACACAACGTTTGGATGTTGGCGTTTGGACGTTGGAATTACTTAGTTTAGTATTTAAAATAATATAATATTCTATTTAAGAAATAATAAAACAAATGAAGATTATTGTAACAGTTAAAATCATTTATGATCCGGAAATTAAACCAGAAGTAGATAATGGAATACTGAATTATAAAACAGCAAAACGTATGATAGATCCGATTGATGAAAAAAATATATCTGCTGTTATTAAATTCAAGGAAATAGATCCTTCTGTAGTAATTACTGTGATTTGTTTATCGAAAGAATCTGATAGTGATTTACTTAGATATGCTTTGGATATGGGTGTTGATGAAGTGGTGTTTGTTAAGATTAATAATTACGATGAGTCAATTGTTGATGGATTAACAAAAGCCAAGATGTTGAAACGTTTATTAGTTACTGAAAAATATGATTTGGTTCTAACAGGTAAATCATCTTCAGATAATAATTCGGGATTTGTTGGTTCGGCGTTAGCAACGTTCTTGGGTTGAAGACAACTTTATTGTGTTTGTGAATTAGTCGATAAAAAAGCAGATCAATTAACAGCACGTTGTAAGTTACGGAACAGAATCATGACTTTTGTTGTTAAGTTACCATGCGTGTTGGTTTGTGAATTTGATAAATCAGAAAGATCTGTTATTACGTTGAATCCGACCAAAGCTGTAAACAAACAAATAAGTGTAAAAGAAGTAAATAAGTTGGATTTAACCCGGTGTTCATGTATTTCTGTTGTTAATCATGTTGTACCGAAAAAAATTAGAAAAGTAAAGGTTATAGATAATGTCGATACACTAATGACAACGTTGTTTAGTTAACAATGAAGAGTGCATTAATAATATTAGAGGCTAAGAACAACAGGTTTAGTTCGGAAGATCAGAAGTTAATAAATTTTATATCTAAATCTTATGAAAAGATTGGAATACTGACTGTTAATTGTAATTACGCTTGTGCTAAGACTTTAAAGAAGGTAAATGAGATCTATTTGTTAGCAACCAAAATACCTATTAATGTTGATAGAAACAGTTGTGCTTGTGCTTTACTTGTTGCAGGTCTGATATTAAAATATGATATAACGGTTGCTGATACCGATACTTGTTACCATAATGTTATATGTAGAGCAGCTGCAGCCGTGAATCGTTATGTAATTTCTAATGTTTATGATATTTTAGGTGATAATATTTTTGTTAGGACGGCAAATGCTGGAATGGTAAACCAACATGTTGGCTTTAAATGTGATAAACCTTGGTTAATATCTGTTAAATTGTCATTAATAGTCGATCCTGATGTAAGAATGGAAGAGAAAAAACAACCAGAAGAGAAGAAATGTGATGCCAATCCAGTTTCAAATACAGAAGTAAAGGATCAAAACGTTGACAACGTTGAAAGTAATAAGGATGTTATAGATGGTAAGGATAAAAAGGTTGATAATCAAAAGGATAACTTAAATTCAGAGGATAAACATGTCAATGAAAACAAAAATGTTAAAGAAGATGTGGTTCGATGTGAAGGAACTAGTTCGGACGTTGTAACTCAAAGACCAACAATTATAACTGTTGATAAGGATAGTTCAAAGGAAACAGAGATAAAACCATGTGAGGATAAACCAAAAGAGGTGAGTACTGATAATAAGAAAGAAACAAACGAAGTTGTAAAACCAATTGAAGTTGTACCAAACGTTAGATATCAGATTATTAATTTTCCTATTAGAAAACAACTGGAATTGATATCTTATTCGAAACTTGAGGTTAATAAGGAGTTACCGGATTTATCAAAGGCAGATATAGTTATAGCAGGAGGTAGAAGTTTTGGTACCGAAGAGAACTTTATGACTTGACTGAAGCCATTGGCATTAAGACTTGGTGCTGCCATCGGAGCAACCAGAGGTGCTGTTGAATTAGGATGTGCACCGGTTGGATTTCAAATTGGAAGTACAGGTTCAACTATAGCTCCTAAACTTTACATTGCGTTTGGTATATCCGGATCAGATCATCACATGATTGGTGTCAAAGATGCTAAAACAATTGTTGCTGTTAATACTGATAAAGATGCTGCTATTATGTCGATGGCTGATTATTCGTTAACTATGGATATGTTTGATGTAATATCTGGAATAATGAAGTGATTGGATAGTAATAAAAACGTAGATATTAATAACTTGATACAAAATTTAAACAAAAATCAATCAAAACCTGTTCAATCTGAACCTAATCAAACCAAATCTGATGTACAAGAAGTTAAACCGCCTACAAACTAGTTAGAAATAAAGGGAGATCGGGTTAGGCACTCCCGCACCATCCACATCGTTGGTTGCCAACATGTTTATGTCTGTTAGTATATTTCTAATTATACCGTTTTCTTGTTTTTTTTCTCATAACCTTTTTATAGTATAGGATATAGTCCGTTAAAGGAAATCTATGGGAATTCGGTTACAACATGTTAGGTGTTGAATGTGTTAGATCTATAAAAATCTATTAAAATATACGGAGATATAACGTTATTGTTTTTGTTTGGTATATTCGAATTATAATTTGTTTAAACTGTAGGTACCAAGATCCAGGATCAGTTAAATAGGTTCATCAAACGTACATCTTCAACAGGCTATTGCCATAGTCGGATTAACTATTGAAACAAAATTATAATCCACCATCCATATCTGACAACATAATAATATGTTTACTTATTTTACATCGGTTAACATTTTTTTTAGTACTTTTCGATTTTATATTCGAGATTTCAACATCAAATGTTCTTATTTATTAGCTTTTACTCTTTCTTTTGGTCGTTGTTCATTAAATTAATATC
>NZ_NXGO01000062.1:0-1019 GCF_002774925.1 Candidatus Hodgkinia cicadicola | reverse complement strand
AAAACTGGGGATGAAGTGGGGCTTGTTATCACCACCACCACCTTAGTTTAGGAGGCCTCAAGTCAAAGGCTGCAATTCCTCTAGGACTGCACAGTCCTAATGATGAAGAAACTAGGCTACATACATCCTGTTGGTAATATCTTCAGAATACCAGCTCAAAGTATTTACAATTTCTATAGTTTCTACATTTACATTTTTTTCTACAAGTAGAATTCAGTATTGCTCAAAACAAGTGATGGAACAAAACTGTTACTTATATGCCTCCTAATTTGTTGTTTCCATGTGATGACCGAGTTTCTACTATAAATAAATACCAAAGCAATGTAGGTAGTAGGCCTTGAAGGTTGTATTTCCAAAAACCGTCAATGGAAAAATTTCCAATAATATTTGAGTAACATCGGTAACTATCAGTGCGGATTCCGTAAGGTTAGGTTAAGGACTTGATAATTTTTATAAATTCATAAATTAATTTAAATCTTAATAGTGTCTTATTTCAGTATTGTTCTCATAGTTTTATTTATTTTTGTTTTAGGTGTCGGCCCTAAAATGGGGAAAGACTACTACAAAATCCTTGGTATTAACAAGTCGGCAACGGATGATGAAATCAAGAAGGAATATAGGAAGTTGGCACTTAAATATCATCCAGACAAAAACAAAGCATCCGGTGCAGAAGAACGTTTCAAGGAAGTAGCAGAGGCGTATGAAGTGTTGAGTGATAAGAAGAAGAGAGACGTGTATGACCAGTTTGGCGAGGAAGGACTGAAGGGCAACATTGGTGGTGGTCATACAGGTGGGACACCCGACGGTTTCACATACACTTTCCATGGTGATCCAAGGGCAACTTTTGCACAGTTCTTTGGAACATCGAGTCCGTTTGGAGCATTTTTTGACCTTGGTGGAGGTGGTGGCAACAGGATGTTTGCCGGTACATTTGGTCACGACGACGATATGGATACAGATTTTGATCCATTTGGTTTATCGGGAATGGGTATGGGACCACGAGCACCGGGTGGTGCATT
>NZ_NXGO01000061.1:0-1022 GCF_002774925.1 Candidatus Hodgkinia cicadicola | reverse complement strand
CTCTTGAATTCGTCCGATAAATGATTTACCAAACGATTATCGAAATCTTCACCTCCAAGATGAGTATCGCCAGCTGTAGCTTTCACTTCAAATAAGGATACTTCGTCTATTGTGAGAATTGATACATCAAACGTTCCACCACCAAGATCAAAAATAAGAATTTTTTTCTCTCCTTTCAGATTTTTATCTAATCCATAGGCGAGTGCAGCGGCAGTTGGTTCATTAATAATTCTAAGTACATTTATACCCGCAATGGTTCCTGCGTCCTTCGTCGCCTGTCGCTGCGAGTCGTTGAAATACGCTGGAACTGTGATCACCGCATCCCTCACGGTGCCACCTAGATATGCTTCAGCGGTTTCTTTCATTTTTGTTAACACCATGGAACTGATTTCTTCGGGAGCGAAAGTTTTAATTTCCCCCTTATAACGAACTTGTATTTTTGGTTTACTGTTTTGATTGATTACTTTAAAAGGCCAATGCTTCAAATCGTCTTGAATTTTCGGATCGTCGTAACGTCTTCCGATCAATCGTTTTGCGTCGAAAACAGTATTTTCTGGATTCATAGCAACCTGATTTTTTGCAGCATCGCCGATGAGACGCTCAGTATCAGTAAAAGCAACATAACTCGGAGTTGTTCTGTTGCCCTGATCGTTGGCTATTATCTCAACTTTTCCATGCTGCCAGACTCCAACACAGGAATACGTCGTACCCAAGTCAATTCCGATCGCTGGCGTTTTGGGCATTTTCGGCACTCAACTATATTAAAGGTTTAATAATAATATAATAATAAACAAACTTTTCACTTAAATAAACGAACAAATCACACGTAAACAACAAATCGCGCGCTTCCACTGAACCGTGAAGAATACGATCACAAACTAAACTCACTAACGTTACCGCCTATTTACGCATTGTTTTGGTTGCCTAGCGACACCTGGTACAGAGGGTAGTACAAATTTAGTGGGAGACGTTTCCACACATTTCCATTGGCTGCATGTAAATGGCGTCAATATCGATTTTAA
>NZ_NXGO01000060.1:0-1023 GCF_002774925.1 Candidatus Hodgkinia cicadicola | reverse complement strand
GTTCTTCATTGGTCTTGATACAAATATCTTTCAGTATTTTATTTACCATATGACCTAGATGAAGTTCACTGTTTGCAAATGGTGGTCCATCTAATACCCTAAACCTTTTTGGCCCTTCTCATCAATCTGATACAAGTGTGCTCCAATAGCAATATTGCTGGCGTCTGTTTGCAAGTAAAATCTTTCTCCTATCCTTGGATGATTTAATACAACAGTATTTATAAAAAGACTTTTCACTTGTTGCAGCGCTTCATCGTGGTCCTTTGTCCACTTCCATTTAATCCCTTTGTTTAACAACTTTAACAGTGGAACAGTACTTTCCGCTTATTTACTTGTAAACTTCTGATAGTAGTTAGCTAAACCTAGAAATGACTTTAGCTGCTTACAGTTCTTTGGAGTTGGAAATTCTTGTATGGCTTTACCTTCTCTGGGTCCGTGGTTATGCCTTCCACTGAGATTCGGTGACCTAAAAACTTAACTTCCTCCTTACCAAACTCTGATTTCCGTAGATTCAGCGTCATGTTTGCTGATCTTAATTTTTCAAAAATATTCTTTAAATGTTTTAAGTGCTCCCCGAATGTTTGTGACCCACACAGAATATCATCTATGAACACTAATGTATACTTCTCTACCTCATTACCTAAGGCACTGTCTAAACACCTTACCATTGCAGCTAAGCTGGTGCTCAGGCCAAAAGGTACCACTTTAAATTGGTAGCACTTATTTTTATATAAAAATGCCGTATACTTTCTTTCACATTTTCGGATGGGAATTTGCCAAAATCCTGATGTTAAGTCCAGTTTGGTCATATACTTAACCCCGTTACATTTTTGAAACAATTCTTCCACACTCCTAGCGCACTCGTAATCTGGTACTAATAAAGAATTTAACTTCCTAGCATCTAAGCATAATCGGATACTCCCGTTCGGCTTGGTGACAACTACTAAATGGTTTATGTAGGGACTACTTGCTCTCTCTATAACACCATTCGCTAACATCTGTTGGATCTCTTTCTCCACTTCA
>NZ_NXGO01000063.1:0-24202 GCF_002774925.1 Candidatus Hodgkinia cicadicola | reverse complement strand
TATAATTCGAATCAATAAGTAGTATACTGAAAGTACTAAACAAATCATTGATGTTAATTATAAAACATAAACAAAAACCTATCTAACAGAAAACAACAAAGACTTAAGTTTTTAAAAAATGATAATATTGAAGATGTTATTATTAAATTGGTGTTAAAATATAATACTTTATAGACATATATTTATCTTTCAAAATTATAACAAATACATTTAATACATTATATAGAATAAATCGTTGGATGGTCACTTTCAACAACTAATATCCTTTTTTGTTTGGTTTAAATATAAAATCTATAAATATAGAATTGGTTACTCACTTATGAAGAATGAAACATTCAAATTCTTCAAATAAATCGTATTAAATTTGATGATTAAGAAAAGAATAAATTATACTGTAACACATTCGAAAACTAATAAGAAGAACTTAGTGGTATTTGAAAGTATTTATAATCGTAATTTATGGAGTTATTTATTAATTAGTAAAAGAAATGAAATAGTAAACCAAAATTTTTACATTGATAATTTGAAGTTAAAAATTATAAACAAAGAAATCTCCTTGCAATGATAAGGGAATTTGCTGGAAAATATTTTGTTTCTCTTATCCAATGGACAAGTCAATTAATGAGTGATTCAGAATTCAAAACAATTAGACTCCTTAATGGAGTATATTTACAACTTCACAGTTATATGTTAAGAGTTGCAGTACCGTGTGGTGTATTAAATGCTACCCAATTATATGCATTGTCAATAGCAAGTCAAAAATATGATAGATGATATTTTCATGTTACTACCAGACAAAGTGTCCAATTTAACTGAATACAATTGAGAGATACACCTCAGATAATGAATGCGTTAACAAAAGTTGGACTTTGAAGTGCTCATACTGCAGGTAATTGTGTTAGGCAAATAACATGTAATCCAAAACATGGAATCGGTCTTGACGAACAAACAGATATAACAGACTTAATGACTGAACTTTATAATCAATTTATGTTAAATGAAAGATTAATAGATTTACCCAAAAAAGTTAAGATCAGTGTTAGAGGTAACATTACAGATAACAACGCAGGAGCTTTCAATGACATTGGTCTAAGATTAATGGATAAACGGATATATGTGACTGTTGGAGGTGGATTAGGAAAAGAACCAAAGGTAGGTATTAAGTTCATAAGTTTAGAAAAGGAATATGTTTCTAGTTGGATTGCCACTCTTCTTGAAGTATATAGGATATTTGGTATAAACAAACAACGTCCGGTTAGGATAAAACATTTAGTTGAAGAAGTAGGAAAGGCTGAATTGATTAAGTTAACACATGGATTTAAAAGAATAAAAACAGCCACACCTCCGAAATGTCCTCAAGACATAAGAGTTAGAAATATTGATACAATAGAATGAGATAATTCCAAAGAATTTGAAACATGATTTAATACTTGAACGTTTCCAAACAAACAACTGAACTTTAGACATGTAGAACTCAGTTGTAATTCAGGAATAGGTGCTCCAGGAGATGTATTGGCTGGTGAGGTTGATGTTATATGTAAGATGGTTCAGCTTTATTGCCTAAATGAGATAAGACTAACACAATCACAAACGTTGTTACTTCCATATGTTTGTATTGTAAATATGAAAAAAGTATTTCAAATATGTAAGAGGTTTATACCAAACAATATAGCATGTTGTCCAGGTTTAGATTATTGCACAAAAGCCAATACTAGATCTATATTTTTAGCAAAGAAACTGTCAACATTAAAAACAAACCTTAAGATCCGAATATCCGGTTGTCAAAACTCATGTAGTCAACACCAATTGTTTGATATTGGTATCGTTGGAGTTAATAAATCGGGTAGGGAATATTATCAAATCCTAATTGGTGGCGATGGACCAAACGGAATATTAGCTCGTGTTTTATGCAAGGCTGTACCAGCATTTAAGGTTATAGGAATTGTAAGATGATTAGATAAACTTATAAAGAAACTAAAAAAGGATAGATTTGAAAAAACATACCAATGTTTAGCTAGAAACAAAATCAAGTTACCTAAAAATTTATAACAAATATATGTCTTATGTTAGATACAATTATAACAAATGTTATTTGAACTACTTGTTGTTAAAAACTAATGTTATTATAATATAAAAATGAACAATAAATTCGAACTATCAAACGAATATGTCTTGGTTAGGGTATTATCTGTTAAACATTATACTAACACTTTGTTTAGCTTCAAAACTGCAAGACCAAATAAATTAAGATTTAAACCCGGTGAGTTTATAATGATAGGATTGATAATTAGAGGTGAATTAATATTTAGAGCTTATTCAATATGTAGTCCAACGTGGAGTGATACCTTAGAATTTTATTCAGTTAAAGTACCGAACGGACTCTTTACTACCTTTTTACATAAAATAACAACAAAAACCTCAATTATCATTAAAATGACACTAACAGGTACTTTGGTTCTAGAAGCTTTGAAACCAGGTAAACGTTTGTTTTTACTTTGTACAGGTACAGGAATAGCACCATTCATTAGTATAATATTTAATCATGAGACTTACACCAAATACAACGAGGTAATAATAGTTTTGACATGCAGATATTCGCGAGAATTACAATTCTTCAACGATAAAATCAAACAATTAACAAACCAATCTCATATTAGACCATTTGCAAGGAATAAACTAAGATTTTATTTAAGTATAACTCAAGAACCATATCCATATACTGGCAGAATAACATGATTGATAAAATCAGGAACGATTATAGTTGATTTAATGATATACAATTTTAACATGATGGACAGATTTATGATTTGTGGATCACAACAAATGATATTCGATGTAACAAATCTATTGAAAACATTGGGATACATCGAAGGTGCAACCAACAATCCACAAGATTTTGTATACGAAAAATCATATGTTAGTCAACTTAAAAGTAATAATTAAAACCAAATCATTGGTTAACTGATTTAAAAATATAAATACTTTGATTGTAAATCGAAATATTATTATAAATTATGTGTTATACAATAGAAATAAACTTACAACATATGGTTCTTAATAATTCAAATAAAATCCTTAGCAAACATATATATTACTACTAATATAACACGATATGTGGAGTTTATTTATTTTTAATTATATAACAACAATTTATCTGAATATAACGAAGAATGATGGGAACTAAAAAAGTATACTCTTCAATAACAGAAGTTACTGGTAATACTCCGATAGTAAGATTAAAGAAAATAGAAGAAAAGTATAATATTAAAACTCAACTTTATGCCAAGTTAGAATATTTAAATCCTTTTGGTTCTGTTAAAGATAGAATTGCCGAAGCTTTGGTTGAAGATGCTTGAAAACGAAACAAATACAATAAAGATACAGTTATAATTGAAGCAAGTTCCGGTAACACTGGTATCAGTATTGCTGCTGTTGCTGCCCGTAAGGGCTTAAACTGTTTGATAGTAGTTCCAGAAAGTATCTCAGACGAAAAAACAAATATGTTAGATTTGTTAGGTGCAAACATTGTGTTTGTATCAGAAGGAATAGAAGAAGCTATTAGAACAGCTAAGGAACTTACAGATCAAATTAAAAATGCAGTAATGACATGTCAGTTTGAAAATAAGATTAATGTTAATATCCATAAGAAAACAACGGCAAAAGAGATAACTAAATCAGTAAAGAAAATAGATTATTTCGTTTCTGGTGTTGGAACAGGAGGTACTATCACGGGTGTTGGAGAAGTATTAAAGAAAAACAAGAAATCAAATACCTCAATTGTTGCTGTTGAACCTTGGAAAGCATCTGTTCTATCAGGAAAACAAGTACAGTCTCATGGAATTCAAGGTATAGGCGTTGGTTTTCTTCCAAAGATTTTAAATATTAAACTTATTGACTACATCTTCAGAGCAAAAGACCATGAAGCGATTGAATATGCCAGAATCATGGCAAATACAGAGGGAATAGCAGTAGGTTTATCTTCAGGAGCAGCAATATGTGCTGGAATGAAATTAGGTGAGATTATCAACAATCCTTTGAAAAAAATATTAATAATGGTTCCATCATCCGCAGAAAGATATATGTCAACCGAATTATTTGATAACAAATCTCAGTCATTATACGAGTTAGCAGAATTATTCGGTCATCCAGATTCAGATACAACCAATAACTTAGATAAACAACAAGATCCTGTTTTATAACTGATTTAACAACATTTATAGTCCTAGTTTTTACACCAATAATCTTTAGGTAATATAAATAAGATTTATTATCCTTATTACCTCTTATTTCGTTGGTTTATCTCTATAATTGTTTATAACTGAATTATTATCAAACATAAGATATTCAAAACTATGCTAATAAAATCATGATAATGTTGTTGAGTCATATAAATATGGTTCTAAACTCCAGATAAAATCTTATTAATCTATTAAAGGATAACATTCATAGCCAACGTTTGATACTTTTATCAACTAAACGGCCGAATAAATCCCTATCTTACTATTAATTTTATCATAAAATAATCTACTTAACTTATTATTTTCCTTGATTTTAATCATTATAACAACAAATAAACTCATTTTATATAGGATTCATCCATTTACTTGGATTTTGTTTCCTGCTTCATTGAAACCACCAACATCGATATGGGCGATAAGGGAATCGAACCCTTGTTCTCTTCGGTGTAAACGAAACACTCTGCCACTGAGTTAATTACCCATAACAATTACCATATAGTTATAATATCTTATTGATAATTAAATATGTTATACTAAAAACAACATAACAATGTAAAAACGGAGATAATTATAAACTCTCATAAAAATTCTAACAAATCTGGATGAGAATTAACGTAAGTGAAAATGTTATTACCCTGTGTTGTAAATTATAATAAAAAATTCATTAACACCAAACAGATGTATAGTTGTTTAAGATTAACAAAATATTAATTTTAATACTAATATTGAAAACTAGTTAAAACGTTATTACTATTAATGATAAATTATTAATCAAATTATATATCTGATATATAAAGATAAATACATATATTTACATCAAGCATATATTTTAAAATAATAATCCATCTTTCTATGGCAATTAAACTGATTTTATTAATTTTTAATAGAACTAAGCTTATTTTGTTGGCAACAGGATCGTAATCACAAATCCGAATATTATTTTTTATCCACATAACGATTTAAATCAATTTGTAAATATTACCATAATAATCTTATTGAATAATTAAATTTCCATATATAATCCCATGGTAACGATACTACAACCAAATTACTTTTTAATCTTAGATATTAATTCTCATATCGATTCTACCTTCATTTATTTTAACAAAATTAAAACATTTGGTTCCTTATAAGCCTAAATTCAAACACATTTTCTTTTTTAAAGGATGTTGATGGTATTTGATACCAACTTAACAACATCAATGGTACCTAATTGTCGGTTCTAAATCAGATGTTTATTTGTTCTTCTTATACTAATAATTGAATTTAATACACATTTATTACTACTTTTTTAATAATTTTACATTAAAATAATAGTTATTAATATCTAAAACAACCTCCAAGCTTGAAACATTATATCCAATGTAACTGGATCCACATCATTTTGATAACAAGATGTCTTTAATTTCCGATTTACCATTACATTCTGTTAATATTTAGTTGCTGATAACAACGTTCATAATAATCTCAACATGCCATAGTCATTCTATGTCATTGTAAATCAATAACATCATCCTTTTATCCTAAATTAACATATATTTTGGCATCTGTAAACTTATTAACAACTTTTTTAAAACCAAATATCTCTTATTAAGTATTATATTTTATTTTTTTGTTCAATACTTATATATATATTTTTTTTGATTATCACTTGGATGTTTTTTAGTGTTAAAAGATTTTCTTCTCTATCTATTTTGTTAAATTTATATCTATCTAATCTACTTAACTGTACATTGATGTCTTACCTGCTGAATTAGGAAGCCAACAAAAACAACACTTTAACCATGTACTCTTCAACAACGTTGGGTTATAACAGTGTCCAAGGATTAACAAATTATTATTTACATGCCTGTTGTAATTATGGTTCAAAACTTTTCGAAACCTAATCCTCTTCTAGAATACTAATGTGTCTTCTGTTTTTTTTTGAAGTAAAGTTCTTTAATACGAATATCTATTCGTTGATTAGTTTTAAATGAATTATAATTCCATATTATCACTTTTATAAAATTCAACATCAAGATCTAAAACCAACATCTATTACCATGTATTCGTTGTTGTGTTTTTTCTAATTCTATTTACTTCTTACAGCTTTTCCTTTGATTTAATTTTCTACTAATTTCACCTTACAAAATGTTTATTTGTTAACTTAATATGACTTGCTAGTTTCATCTCATATATAACATATCCTTTTATTTTTTAAAAAAGAAGAAACCGCTTGAATAAAGATAATAAACTGTTCAATTTATATTATATTTAAACCAACACCCAAATGATTTATCAGAAAGTAAGAAATTAAAATGATATTGATATTTATTTATAAAAGGGATTGATTTGTTGTGGTAAAACAGTTAATTCAAGAAAACATGTTAAACTAATTATAATTAGAGGTGAAATCGTTAAATTATTAGTAATTAGAATATAAATGCTCTTTTAAGTTGAGTATTATTATAATTTTTATTTAAGTAATTCAACAAAAACCCCCAAACATCATTTTATTATCACCGAAAACATCCGAAACTTGAAGTAAATTAGATATTGTTCGCTAATCATAAATCTAAGGCGGTATGTTATATTGAAATTAATAAGCCGATAGATGATTATATGTTCTCTAATTTGATGATAATTATAACAACAAAGACATGAATTGATTTGTTATTTAGTTAATGTGGTACTATAAACATCAAAACAATAGAAGTAATCAAAGTTTTGATATAAAAGATCAAACGTTGTAATAAGTTGTTGTTTATTTTTGAAAATTTATAATAAATTCTAAATACGAAGTAAATTTTAAGCTTATAAACAGTATTGTAAATAAGAGATAAGAATTAATAGTTTAAAAAAAACAGGAATCCATAATATATACTAATATTTTTAACACTTTTGTTTAATGTATGATCAAGATGATAATCTAAGCACTTATTTCAATCTATGATATGTTAGATCTTAAAGACTAATCCTTATGTTTGTAACTAACTTTAAAGTATTATATAAACACACTAGATGTTTGATATTTTTATTTTCTAAATAAGTTTAATATTGGTACTGACATATAGTATTGAAATTATTTTAAGATAAAATTAGACTTTTAAAGTAATACTATATGAGAATATAATGAATTAACATAAAAATAATAATTCTATGCATTAAATAATACATATTAATTTTTTAATATAAAAAGAATAAACTAAACAATCAAAAGTTACAAAATTATTATTAGTCATTAATAAATGATTGGAATTATATACATCGACTGTTGTACCAATAATTAAGAATTGTATAAGATAATTCATTGATTACAACAATTTAATTCAATAAATCCAATCTATAATAGTTATTAGCTAATAAAATAATAGATTAAAACTAAAACTTATAATAAGTATGACCACAATATTTGATTAGTGTTGTATTGTATAAGGATAAATTAAATTTACCACATCATAACATAAGAAGTTATTAGAAATAAAGCCAATTAATCAAAACAAATATAAATATGTTAAAACAACAAGCAGCGAGAAAGTATTTAAGTATAGTTAAATAACTTGTAATAAATACTAACCAAAAAAACTCTAATCACCTAATTAGAATATATATCTTCTAACTTATCAAATATATATAAATATATATATAACATCAAAGATACTATTGAGTTTTTAGATAAATAAGACCATAACATTTTATTAATTAAATTATAAAACCTTCAAAGATATAAAAATATTCAATCAACCTGAATAGTACATTTCTGTAGTGTGGTTACTAATAATTTTAATATTTCTGATTAATACTCATAATTTTTTAAAGAAAAAATAGGAAATCATAGAGGTATATATTCTAAATACTATAAATATATAATTATATCTTACTTAATGTTTCTTTTGATTAGATAATTTATTTAAATAAGTATAAGTTCAACATATGAATTATTTGATTAATAGTATTGTTCATAAGGAACTAACAAACATAAATATAAAACATATAACTTTTTTAAGAGTTTATTGGTAATAATATTAATAGTATCTAATCTAATACAAGTGTTAATAACAACGTCCATAAGAAATATCTAATTATAATGTAGAATATTGAAATTATTATGTTTTGTCATTGGTTTTTAACAAATTGGCATGTATTGCCAATCTTAAATGAAACATTTTATAAATTATTACATTGACTTAATCACCAATAACAAGTTTTTAATAAAAATTATGATGTAAGCGGTAAGATATAAATATATGTATATACATTAGTTTTATGTCTAACATTTTTGTTGGGTTTATCTTATAATTAGAAATATATTAATTAATACCAATTATTACATCAGCATCAATTAACCTATTAGTATGTTTAATATTATGTTTAATTTAAATAGGATTTAATAATTTTTTGTTATTGTTTTAAAATGTTTAGTATGTAAATATAACAATTAATCGCTTACTATAATTTGTTTGATCTTAGATCCGTGTAATTTTATCAATCTTGATAAGTGTTTAACTAAATTTCTCAATGTTCTTGATTAGATCTGATTCTTTATTTTTGTTAATATCCAAACTATTATTATTTCAATATCCCTAGACAACTTATAGAACATAGTAACAACATATTTAAATATTTTGAGTAATTTCTTCTAAATTATGGTTTTCCTATTTAAACTCTTAGTATAAGTTTCTTTTCTTTGTACTTTCAGTGTTGACGTTGATATATATATATCGTGATAATTTTATATTAAATACTAACAACAAAATAACATAATATGTTAAATGAAACCGAATTACATCTTTTTTTTCCAACTATATAGATCCTATTTGTTTATTTTGGACTCAAATAAGTAAATGTATATACATTATTCAATACTTGTAATATATAATAAGTTGGAATTTAGATTTCAATCTAATATCATAACTTAACAGTTTTCTTCTAAAATACAAATATTCTTAATATTAACTAATGGTTTTTAAACAGCATTGAGGCTTTTATATCGGTTTTTCTGCTCTAATTGTTTTTTTAATTAAGTTATAATTTATAAATATACTACCTTCTTCAATTTACTCTACTGCTTGGCCGTTGGTGATAAATATGTTTACTATGAAGTAATTAAACAACGTTGTAATTATAAAACTTCACTTATAGATAACTGCCAACCGCAGTAGTATATTTTAGAGTATTAAGTTCTTTTATTCCTTTAATTAAAGAGAATTTATAACATATGGTTCTTATGTGATAGTCATACAATGATAAATGATCAATTGTTTATCATATTTTTAATTTT
This sequence comes from Candidatus Hodgkinia cicadicola, assembly GCF_002774925.1. NCBI lineage: Bacteria > Pseudomonadati > Pseudomonadota > Alphaproteobacteria > Hyphomicrobiales > Candidatus Hodgkinia > Candidatus Hodgkinia cicadicola. Next base: position 14,704 of record NZ_NXGO01000063.1, on the reverse strand, counting down.
AAAACGTTATTTTTTTTACAAGCAGCTCATTAGAGTTAAGATTACTTATTTTAGTTAGAAAACTACCACAATTATTGTATTTTTTTACAAAAGTTTTGTTTCATGATCATCAGATCAAACAATCAATCTTGTTTTGTATCATAAGTTAACAGTTTTTAAAAATATATCAACAATTAGTTCATACAAATGTCCTATGTATTGTGAATCTATTTGTGTAAGCAGGAACGATATAATTTTTAAAGATTTTATCCATTGTTTATTATATTCTTTCCTAATATTTCCAATATTATTTTATGAACTTCTATAATCTTATATAGTGGCTAAATATAAATTTTTAAAATACTTTATGTTTATGTTTTTAGTTAACTAATTATCTTGATGATTCAGTTTTTATATATAAACTTAAACGTTTGGATTTATTTTTATCTTACAATTTTATATTTTGACTTGTTTCTTAACATTAATATTAATATTTCTGTTCAAATTTTTAATTAATATGTTGGTTACTGCTTATTTAAACAAAAAATCAAAAATAATACACGATTTATTAATAATAAGTCATATCTTTTATAATTAGTTATGATTAAACTCATCGATAGAATACTTAAATTTATTATATATCCATGTTGATATTAAGCCTCTAATTAAAATAGAATTCATTTCTTACAACATTTTGTTAGTAATTTTAATGGTTTTTATTTTATTAAATCAATGATTATCTTTTTTTTAGTTACTATTTATCTCAATCCCAAGAGATTAAATTATATTTTTCTGATGGTATTCTTATATTAATAACAAGCGTTTTCCTAGTTTAATTGAACATCTTGTCGTTTTATATATATATATATATTAAAATAAATCCTACTTTTAAAAACATGCATTAAACATACAACAAAATTGCTAATCTGTTAATTCTCGTGAATTCTTATAAAGAACAACCATATAGGTGTTTGTTAGAATCGTGATGTGAATCAATTCATTCTCATATCTTTTGATCTTATGATGTCGTTAATGTTTAATTTGTTGTTTAAATCTTTATATAAGTATAAAAATAAATATATGGCAATTAAACATTGTAATTTTCAAATGAAGTATAAGTTCATGACTTTAACATTTATTCATTTTGGTTTTTCTTTAAAATAGTAAGAACATAATTAAATTCAAAATTTTATTAGACCTATTGTCAATGATTTTGTTTGTTTCAAGTTTGAATTATACGTAGTAACAGTGATGTATATAAGGTTTAATTGAGAAATATTATTTAAACATTTATTTTATTGCAAGTATGATTTATCTATAATCATTGTCATGCTAACTTTATTGTGTCTAATGGTTTTGGTCTTAAAATAGGTATAAAACTGTTTGGATTTCCTGACTTGATCAAATCTAATTGATACTTCAGTGTTTAATTTAATACAACCAATTATTCATATCTAATAACATAATACTTGTTCGTTTCTTCTTTTTTTTTACAACTTAGTATAACAAAAGTAATTAGAACTAATCCATAAACGGTGTATATTTTAAAAGTTAAAGATAAAGAACTGATCTATAAACGTTTATTTCGGACATTAACTGTTAAATAGTATCTGTTTGGTACAAAATCAAACATAACTTTAATTAAATCGGGAATAAATTCCTATAAAACATTCGATACAATGCTCAATAACCCGATCTCGTTGGAAACAGATAACATGAAGAGATATGAATTAATTGTTATTTTGTTGCCAACGTTTGATGCTGATAGAATTGAAACATTTATTTCAACAGTAATAGATATTCTCTATAAATTAAGAATTAAAGCATTTATTATTAAAACATGAAGAAACAACCTGAATACCAGTACAATGTTGGCATGATATTTACATTTTATCGTTGATACACAATTCGTGTTAACAACTTGTGTTTTAAAACGGATCAAACAGTCCATAAGATTTGATGGCTTAATAACAAGATGGCATCTGTTTTCTGTTAAATTAAATAGAACTGATAAGAAACCAACGGTACATGTTGTTAACAAATTATCAGAATATAAATTATCGAAAGATATAAATATGGTAGAACAGAATGAAAATATCTCTAGATGTTCTAATGAGTCTTGTGGTATTTTCTTACAAGAATTGAAATGACCTTGGTTATTACAACCTATTGATCGATATAAGAATATAACTATTTTACAAAACTATATTACAGATTACGGTGAAATTATGTCAAGAAAAGTAACTAAATTAAACAAAAAAATCCATAGAAAATTATGTAAAGAAGTAAAGCGATATAGGAATTTAGGTTTAATATCGAAAACAAAGCCGATCCCAGAAGTTGATCAAGATAATGACATTTAAAACTGATAGTTAAATGGACTGCAATGAATAATTCTTCCGTAAAAGTCTAAGAAAATAAATCTATATTCAATATTAAATATCCAAAGTTATCGGTTATAAGTCTATGTGGAATAGTTTAAGTATTAAAGATATATTTATATGTTGACACTTAGATAAAATTAACAACGATTGAATAGGATTAAAAATAATTACTAATAAGTTGTTTGTAAAGTTCTAAATTTGTCGAACAAACGGTTAGAAGTTTATGGCCAACATATTAAATTTATATTACCTAAATGAAGCTGATTATTAAGATTAACATTGAGTAATTCAAACGTCTATATATGTGTTAACACAAGATATATTTGTTGTAATATGGAAAAACTTATTAGTTAAGAAAAAAATATTAAATAATAATTAGTTTACTAGTTCCCATGTAGTACAACCAGCACTAAGAAGAATAAACAAAATAATTTTATGAGATACCACATATAATAACATAAAATTGAGTCCTATTTTGTTGTGAAATATCAATCAAATTATTAATTTAATACCAGATGTTCAAGTTTCATATAATTTTCTTCAAAATATTTGTGCTTAGAATCAATCAGATGTGTTTCATACATGAAGAGCCGCTAATTTCAATAAAAACTCAAGGGCAAACCAATGATAATGGAAATCGTTTAGATAAAAAAATAGATTAGAATGTGATTTACATAGGATTTAATAAAAAATAGGAATACTTGGAATTGAATTAAAGATATCGATACCAAAAACCCGATGCCCAAACCTACCTTGACTATATTCCATGATAGACTTAGAACAATATCGAACTGCCAATTTTTTTTGCACTTATCAAGTACATGTTTTTTTAATTAAACTACAAAACCTTAACATTATATCAATCATAAACACATTTATTAACACAATATAGAGAATCTAACTATGGTTGTTGGTTTTTATCTTCTGTTTATATATACTAAATGATTTCATCAACGACCAATACATATATATGTTTATACATTAATACCTATATTGTTTTGTAATAAATTTATTTCTATTAGCAAATCTGGAATGACTGAAAGTTATTACTTTTAAAATTAATTCATAATTTTGGTATGATAACATTTAATTAAGACATAATAATTTAATACTATTAATTAGTTTAAGAATAAATATCTTTCTTCTGTAAGTATTTCAAAATGTAGTACCTAACAATGCTGTTAATCGGTATTAAATTTTAATTTATATCTAAATCAGTTATGTGAACGTTTCGATACAAATAGATCATCTAATTAGATGAATTTCTTGGTATAAAGATTAAATTTCTATTGATATTACAGTTAATTATATATAAAATATAACATTGGATACTAGTATTTAATTTGTTAGCTTTATTGTTAAAAAACCGTTATATGTTGTTAATATTGTTATAGCTGATTTTTAATCAGATTTAAAGATTGGATAACAACACGATAAATTCTATAAGCTAATCAAATCTCAATTTATATAATCGAAGTAAATAAAATCTTCATGTAATACCATGACATTTGTTGGTAATAAAGAATTATCAGATAACAATGTTGTTACTTTGTTGTTGTTATTAATAGTAATAGAAAAAATTATTAGATTAATTCCATGGATGTTAAATAATAAATGTTCAATGTAACATAATTTAGAATAGAATTCGATACATTATATTATTTATGATAAGTTATTAATTTATTTTAACAACACAAAACCATGATTTATACTCGATATTTTCTTTAAATTATAATATTTATTCAAATCTTGGCAAGGGTCAAGATTACGTTGGTTTTTATAAGATATTTTGAATGAGTCGAGAATTTATCTTAGACATTTTTTATAAAGTATAACAAATTATGAATGTGATAATATTATAAGCTCATAACAGAGATAAATTAATGTGGTTTATAACAACTATTGATTTATAATAAAAAAACTACCATTCTAAAATGTATTGATTACTATCAAATAGATATTTTTACATTGAATATTATTGGTCTTAGATTATAATTTTATTCTAAACGTTAGATAATATTTGAATTATAAAAAAATATCTCACCTCTGGTATTTAATCACATGTCAAATGTTATTGACGGTTTTTGATACCTATTAGGTTTATATTATTATTTCAAGGGAGAAAATATGACAATAATAGTAGATGGTTTTCAACCTGCCCTACATTTTGTAGATAAATATCGAATTAACAAACTGTAATAATTATTTGTTATCAACATCATAAATTATATTCAGTTTCAAATATGGGAATTTGTTTCGACAAGAAAAAATTTCTTCAACGATTTAAACCTATTAATTTTGGGTGGAGAAGATGTACATAAAATAAAATTGAAACACTTAAGTTCTTTGAATAGTATATCAGATAAACACTGAATACTGGTTTTCAATAATCATTTGAATTAATGTATTTGTCTAAAATTATTCGATAAAAAAATTAAGTTTAAATCACAAGAAATATATATGCAAATATTTTTAATATAGGTTATCTTCAAATTAAAAGTATTAATTTAATAGATAATTGACAACCCAGTTTCAAGTTAATTTCGTTTTACAATTAATAACATGTCGGCATATGAAGTTAATAAATTATTAAACAAGTTTATGATTTGTATTCGTTTGAAATATCATTGCAATACTCCATTAATAGAATATCTTAGATAGAAATAACGGTTTATAGAATATTAATCGGTTTATATATATATATATTACTTATTAAAGATGTCAATATGTTAATATATGGTATTAAGATGTTTAATATAACAACAAAAGAATATCATTTATGTTAAAAAAATTATTAAAAAATTAACAATATAAAGTTATAAACAAACATTGAGGTAATTGAAATGAATACAAAACAAATATACTCGTCATATGTTGATTCGTTGGATATAGAATCAGATCAATCAGGTCCAAGAAAAAAGATTTGATTTAGTGATGTCACTTCCAAACATAGTAGGAGATTAACATATCGAACATATTTTAAATGTTGTAATACAGAAAGTATTCTTATTTTGAGATTTATTATAAAAGAAACATAAAATGAACTACCTGATAGAAGTCGGTCATGCAGGTTTAACAACCAAATGTATTTAATCTAATCGTTATAACAAAGTTAATCCATTGTTAATCCATTGGACTTTTGAATCTGGAACAAAAACGAAAAGTGTCTAAAACAAATTATCTTTTAGATCAAAGAGTTCATATGGACTTTAAAATCAATGAAGTTGGGATTTACTGCAGATAATCAATTTAATATTACAGTGAATTATGATTTTGTTAAACTTTGGACCAGAGGAATGGTAATTTCAAAGAAAAACTTATTACGATGAAGTTATGAGTTATAAACAACATTATCTGAAATGGAATTAGGTATAAAAAGGGATTAGGTTGTTGATTTGGTTTAAATAATATTTTTTGGTACTAAATTGTAGATGAAATAGAATGTGAATATTAAATAACTACAAAATGTTGGAAGAAAGTGATGTTAAGATGCAAGTATTAAAGATAATTGTTAATTTAAATGATATTAGTTTTATTAAAATTAAATCAAATTTTTTAATTGATTCGATGTCTATTGAATTATGCCGATATATTAGTCAATATCAATCATGAACATAATTTAAACATAATAGATGATATTGTTGAAACTTCTTGTAACTTGTTATGTATTTCTAGTAAAGATTTAAAATAGCTAATTATTAAATGGACTTATATTAGACACAAAATATTTGTTATATATAAAAAAAGAAAATAGATATGTATATTAATAAAATAAACATGTTTAATTATGTTTGAGTAATTGATGGTATGTTTTTAAAAAACTAATGAAAATTAAATTCTTATTGACGAATATAAAAAATTATTCAAGGATAAATTTGGATTGAAATTTGAAATTATGATGTATTTCAGGATTTATAGAATGAAGGACATAAATTTCCGGTACTATGATCAAGGTTCTAAAGTAGTTATAAATGATTTAATAACAAAAGTAAAATATTATTCAATAGCGTGATATTCCCTATTTTCTTGTTTAGATTAAAACAAAATTCATTCGAGAAATATCTGTGTTGACACTTGATTTTCATTAGTCCTCTGATATTTGGCATGTTTATGTTGTCTACATAAGATTATCTAATTTAAAATCTATTATAAAGTAGAGATATGGTATTTACAGATATTGACATAACATTTTTCGGATGATTAGAGATAATTTTAATTTAAAATATAGTAATGAATGAAAGAATTCTATTAGAAAGAATCTTGATTCATTCGATTATTTGTGATTTAAAAAAGATAATAAAATGTCAAGGACAAAAGGTAACATAATGACTCACAATGTTCATTGTTTAATTTGTAACGAGTTAGGTACCTTAGAATTATATTTTTCTGGCATTGAACTTAATACTTAAAAAAAAATAAAATTTGTTTGGATTTAATCATTTTATGTAAAAAATACGTTAAATAAATTATGAAATTTTAATTGTATTAATGTTGACGGAAAACTATTATTGGTTTCAATATATAGTCATTAAATCTTATTTAGTATTTATTGTAGACACAGAAAAATAATCAAGTATTTTAATACATTTGAGTTTGATAAATTTCAAGCAGAATTAATAAAGCTAATAAAATATGATGTTAATAGTTCCGTATCGATACGTAAATTGTCAGAAATAAGATTCGATTAAACTAGTTTATAAAGTCTATTTTTCTTCATGTTGAATTGATAGAAAACCGAAATATAATTTATATACTAAGACAAAAAAAACCTATTTCATATTTGGATAAATGTTAAAATTAATCTATTTGTTTGAATTTAGTGATGTCAGATTTATTAGTTAATGGTTCTAAGTTATTTAAACAGATGTTGTTATGTATTGGAACGTGTTAGTTCTATTGATTTTTTGGTTTTTAAGAAGATTAAGAATAACAAGTAATACTGAAATTATACTTCAATAATAATACTTTAATACCAATACATTAAAAATAAAATAAATAAATCAATGTTCATTATGTTTAATTAATTAACAGATTAATCATTAACTATTAACAACGTTATAACAAAAATTAATCAATTAAAGTATAAATTCTAAATTTCACTACCATTAACATAGATAAATTTTTTTAAGTCCAAAATATGGATATAAATTAGATATCTTAACATAAGTTTGATAACAAATAAATCTCTGTCCAGCTAATTAATAATAGTATAATAGGTCTATTTTTTGTTTTAGTAAACATATAAGCAATGTTATGGATGATTAAATAAGTATATAAGTAAATATCTATTTAAAAAAATATATTAGATAAATGTATATATCAACATGTAAATTATGAGGTTTTTGTAACAGATATTATGGCTAAAATTATATATATAACTAACCTGTTGGTTTTTTATCTATAGTTAATAGGTATAATAATAATTTTATTACGATTATATAGATTTATTTATAATTTTCAGTCATGAAATTAGGTCCATCTCCGTTTTTACACACATTTCAATCTATTGTTTTTCTGCTGTTTTTACTAAACATGTCTTACATTGTAAACAATTTTTATGGTTTATTTTAAAGACATAATGTTTGAACTGTTTTTCCCATCTAAAAACTCCAGCAGGACAAAATCTACTACTCATCTTGTTATTTAATCTCAAATCATATATTTTATGCTTCATTTCATCCGTTACACTAATATGAGAACCAAGTCCATAGTTTATATCGGAAAACATAAGAGAATTATCCCTGTTATCCTTTATATTTCAATCTCCTGGTGGTTTTTCGTTGTAATTGAATCATTTGTTTTTAAGTTTAAAGTTTAATAACCATGAAAATATAATTTTGTTGATTTTTTTATAAATAACAGCAACCAATGTCCCATATTTTTGAAAGATAGTACTTGTTTGATTAGATATTTTAAGATGTTAATCATATCAGCATCAGTTAAATAATCTATTATATTTGTGACCATTTTTGTAGTTGTAGTTATATATTTTTCTGCTACCATCTTACCAGATATTATGGCATTATGTAATCCTTTTAATTTCATCGGATCCATTAAGCCAAGAGTACAACCTATTACAGTACATCCATGTAAACATGCAACCGTTGGATTGTTCATGTCATTAACTGCTATTATTTTTGCACTGTATTTAGTTTTAACAGTTCCCTTTATTAATTCAGATATTTTTGGATGTAATTTAAATCTTTCAAACTCATTGTACGGATTTATATAACAATTAGAATAATCCAAATAAGTTACATATCCGATTACAACTTTATCTTTGTAACAATAAACAAAACCGCCATTAGAATTATCATCTGATGGTCATCCTATTGTATGATATATCGAACCTACATTATTACTTGTTGGTTTGTTGATCTCGTATTTTCTTTCTTCTCGTATTCCAAGTACATATTTTTTGTTGATTTTAATATTATGATGTCTAAATATTTTTTCAGTTAAGGTTCCACAAGCACCTTCAGCTATAATAACATGATCACTCTTGATTTTGTTGCCACCAGCCAAAATTAAACCTACTATCGAATCTTTATAGCTTAAAAATCCATCTACTGCACAACATGTACATATTTTAACTCCAATTCTGGTTGCTTCTGTAGCTAATGCTTTACAAATTTCTCCAATATCTACTAAAATATTTCCCTTATTTCTGTATTCATCTGGTGCAAATCTTGTTAGATTATAATAATTATTTTTTGTTAATCTCCAAATGTTTTCGTTTGTTATCACCGTGTTGTATTTTAGAGAATATTTAGATATATACTCGTAATATTCATTTCTTTGAATAATAGCTCCAGATACTAAATGACCACCAATTTCTGAAGATTTTTCTAATATTATTATATTATTTTTTGGTTCAAATCTTTTTAGTTCGATTGCCGCTGTTAGACCTCCAGGTCCAGCTCTTACCACAATGATATCTTTCATAAACGTTTATAAAATGACTAATAAGGTTATAATAAAAAAAATAATTGAATATGTCGGCGACGATTCAAATAGGAATGGATTAAGATCAACCCCAATCAGAGTTATTAGAAGTTTAAGAGAAATGTACTGCGGATATAAAACACAATTACCAAAAGTTAATAAAAGTTTTAGTTATATTAATTCGAATATAGATTTGGTTTACATAAAAAATGTTTTTATAAGTTCAAATTGTGAACACCACATGTTGCCATTCTTTGGCCAAGTAAATATTGTTTATTGTCCATCAACAATGGTTTTAGGATTATCTAAATTTATTAATATTTTGAATTTTTATAGTACTAGACTTCAAACTCAAGAGAGATTAGCACAACAAGTTGTTACTTACATCAAAAATATTATTAGACCAAAAGCAATAATGTTAAAATTATCTTGTAAACATGTTTGTATGTTGGCAAGAGGTGTTAAATCAATATGTTCAACAAGCGGAATAATTATAAATGAGGGATTATCAGTTATATCACCTATATTAATGAATAAAATGTTAACCGTTGTTAAAGATGAATAATTTAGAATTGAATTGTCTAGATCTAATACCCGTTATTGTGATTGATTTTTATTCAAAAGAAGTAGTTATGTTTGCTTATACAAATGAATTATGTTTAAGATTAACTCTGATAACAAAATTCTGTCATTATTACAATTGTGTTGATCAATCTATTTGATTGAAAGGATGGGAAGGTGGAGATTTACATCTAGTTCAAGAAATATATACTGATTGTAATTCGAACTGTCTTATTTTTAGCATATTAATATTACAAACTGGACTTGTTTGTCACACTGAAAGACCTTCTTGTTTTTATAAGTTATTGAAGTAATAATGTATTTATGAATAACATCTATATTTATTTAAACATCACATCATGATAACTGCCACTTTGTTGTTATCAATATTTTAATCTAATTAATGACATAAGTATGAATACATTTATAACAAAAAAACATTAATTAACAGAGAAATAAAACAGATTAATCAACCAAAAAAATTTGCTTAAAGATCTTAATACATTCAATCTCAATAACAAGTTTGTTGTTTTAGATGTTAAATCAAATATCAACATGATTTATGTCATAACTGTTGTTATATTTTGTTTGGAATCGTTTAGTTAATATATTATAAACATTATATGGTATAAATATAAAGATTTAGATTTGATTTGCCTGTTGGTTGTAATAAATTTGTAGATATAATATTGGTAGATATAACTTAGTGTTTTTTTTGTTAATCAATCATAAAAAATAAAGATATTAATATTTGAAATATTTTAATATTATAATTAATACCATACAAATACACAACATTACAAATAGTTTATTAAGAATTAGGGATATAAATGTTAACGACTATTGAGTCAATGACTCTTATTTGGAAGTAATAGATCTTAAATATATAACAAAATTAATAAAACAAGACAACAGGATGTAAATGTTAACTATAAAACAATCAAACACGAAAAATGATGAACTTATATTGATTAAATTAGTATCAGTTATGTTAGAGAAAAAATTATTAAGCCATTAACATGTTTTTAAATAGTAGACAACGTATAGAGAAGTCAATTGTCATCTAAACACAAATGCCTACATGATGGAGCCGTAAATTAAATTGAAATTTGTTATAAAGTTAAAAAAACAAATATTTATCCATGATCTTTATAAGCAATTTAAAATAAGAACTATTATGTGATTAGGTAGTTTTAAATAATAACTTTTGTTGACATTGAATGTAAGATTAAAACCAAATAAGGTCATTAGATTTATAGTAGATGTTTGAATCAACCGAGATACTATAATAGAAATATAATGTTTACGAATGGAATAATATCGGATGAATCAGTAGATCTATGAAATGTTCGTAAGTATTATTTAAGACGAATAATTGGGTGTTTACAAATTATACTAATATTAATCTTGATGTATATAACATAACAGACTAATTCTTATTACTTTAATATCTAAATAAAATATTATTTTTCGCTTAAATCTTAATATTAATAATATAAATTTACCTTATATAATCAATATATATATAAAGTGTAGTAAAATAACATCAGATCAATGTATTGTTTATAAGATTAGCAATATTTTAAATATAAATTAAGAAAATATTATTAAAATGTTAGTACATCTAATATGTTAGATAAATAAAAAACGATGAAATGGATTAATTCTATTAAATTAACATCTCGTTAAGAACCATTTTTAAAAAAAGATATATAGAATAATATAAGAAAATAGTAATTATTTATTACTAACAAAATCTAAGCTTATAAATTAATCTAAATTATTGATTTCTAATTAAACAACAACAAAATTGTTCATTCATCAACAATTGGTATCTTTAATTTTAATAAGTACATTAATGTGTAAGATTTTATATTATTATACATGATAATTACGTGTTTTATTACAAAAGAATATTGGTAATGGTGATATTATTATCATTGAAGAATTAATTCTACTTATTACATATTAAAGATCAATGGGGACAGATATTAATTAGGTAAGTGTTTTAAAAATTTATAACAAATATATGTTGGAGATTATAAACGTTGGTGTAGTATTGGCTGTTAGAAAATTAGATAGAATGTAGATCAATATAGATTTAGAATATTAGAATGACTAAAAAAATAAGTGGGAAGTAACAATGTAAAGATTTATCGCAATCTAAAAAGAGTTTATTATAACTTTATTAATATTAGTTATTTTTAAAACTTGAAATAGAACAAAACTTATAGCAACATAAGTCTTTCGGTAATTTTTATTGAGATATTAATTTATAATATTATCTAATTCTATTTTTTTTATATTTAAATAAGATATCTAAGTCTTTTGTTAACTATAATGACGATTATTATATCTTTATTATAACTAACCGCAATACATAAGTTTTTTGAATTTAATTTATTTCTTTCATTTAGGTTAATAGTCGGGCATTTAGATACACAACAGTTTAACATTTAGTGGTTTTTGTATAAAGTACTGAAAATATCTCTTCGTTGGTGTCAGAAATATAATTACCTAATAAGTTATTAGGGTCAATGCTTTGTCGGCAGAAATGTTATCAATGGTATTTATTAATGATACATAATTGTTTTCTTAGGACTTTGAAGCTATCAGGATTTTGAAACTATTAAGTTACACTTGAATAAATTAGACTCTTTAGAACTGTTCTTGTTATAATTCTAGTATCTAATCTGATATAAAAGTTAAGTAGTTTTTTTGTTGTTAAGATTTATTAATACTGCCTATAATCTGGTCGTTTAAATTTTTTATTACACTTAATAGAAAACATATTAGATAATTATCAACAGGCAAACAAACGTTTGATAATAAAGAAATTAATTCTTATATCGATGGAATTATAATATAGTATAGATATTTTTCAAAGTTCATTATTTTGTTGTTCATATTAACACTGTAGAATTCTAATAGAAGATTAGCTATCAAATATGTAGTTAAACGTGCTAATAAACTATAAGCGACTACATGTGATTTGCCAAACCGTATTCTGCAAATCTAAATAATAGTATCAAGTATTTCATTTGCTTAATTGTGACCTATTTTGTTAGCAATGACATCATTCTATGTTTTTGTTGGTGTTTAAGATGTTTTTTTGTGTAATCATTATTCTTATCGAGATATCAGCGTTAGCTAATGGGTACGTTGTCAATTTCTATTGCTATTTACAATTACTAGTTCTTGATATGTTCTTGATATATTATTATTCCATATGTTTCATCTAACATAACATCTATATCTTGATGTAGACTTGTACGTTTTGTTCGTTTTCATTTTACATTTGAATAAGTTTATATCTATGTTTGATCAGTTCTAGGTCTATATACTACATCAGTGCAGTTAAATCTGTAATACTTAGGAGATTTATATGTTTTATATGTTCTTTTATTCTTGGTTTCTAATTGAACTATTCCTAATATCCATGCCATTAACAAATATAGTTCAAGACTTTTTTTGTTATCAATATAACATTCTAAATCATACGGTTGGTTATTATATGTTCATTATGGTTTAATCAATGATTATAAATGTTTTAAGGCCTAATCAAATCAAATTTTGAATAATCCAGTATTGTCTATTCAATTCATATTATGCTATATGGCTTTAATTCTGTTTTTTTTTAAAATTTCAAACAACTGGTATGTCACTTGCCAGTAGTGTTTTGAATATAGTTAAACCTACAACATGTGTTAATACATGTCTATATAAACTAATAAGTTTTAGGGTAATGTCTATTATCTTATAAAAAAGAGACGAGGGTATATAATTTTTTATAGTACATCTAAGATAGAATTAGTTTCATGACTGAATGTTGACATCAATTTACATAGTAGTTTTAATTTATTATAGGAACTTAAATGAATATTTATCGACATCTTTTATGACCACTATTAACTTGTAATGAATTGAATGTTATTATTTGATAAATGTTTCTTATTTCCATATTTTTGAACATATCTTATGAATTTTTCTCTACCTTTACGATAGAACTTTATATCTATATCAGATAAACTAATTCTGTTGATATTTTAAAAGATTTTTTTAAAAAGTAGAAGTATCATGAATTATTTGACCAACAAATATGTTATTTCTAAACAACATACTATTAATGAATTGGAGGCTAATTCTCGATTAGAGCCAACATATATATAAATTTTTGTTGTGCTTAGCTTTTAATGCACTAATTTAGAAATATTCGGAATAACATTATAATAGATAATTCCTTTAATAATTTGTCATAATATATTCTCTTTTTTTCTTCAATCAGTAATAGAATATATTCTAATGCTTCGACAAATTTAGGATATAATATATTTGCTTGATCGTTGTTTTACTTGTTTTTTTTTAAAATGATAAGCAAAGAGAATTATTTTTATAAATGGAAATTACATTAATTTACTAATTAGTAGTTGTGACGTTTAATTGTTTGATGGTATCATAGAATCATGTAAAGTATGATTTTTTGTTTTGCAATCACTGAAGTAATTGTTCTTAGAAATATGTGTTAATTTTTTTTTGGAATAGATTATAAAATTTTGATTACTTCGATATCTTCTGATGATTCAAACGTTGTTTTTTGTTATAGCAACGTCAAGTCCATTAGTTTTAACATATTCTACCATGAAATTCTTCATAGAAGGGTGGTAAATATATTTTTCTAATTCAATACATAAATTGTTGTTTAGATATATAATTTTAATAATAATTAAGTCTAATCAATGGGTTTTTAGGTATAACTTGTGTTGTTAAAAAAATTCTAAGGATAAATTTCAATTTTTCTTATTAGGTATAATTATTTTTAAAAAGTTGTTGTATGT
>NZ_NXGO01000059.1:0-1032 GCF_002774925.1 Candidatus Hodgkinia cicadicola | reverse complement strand
CTTACAAAAATGTTTTGTTTCTGGTTTTCTTTTTTTTATTAAAATCTTTCAATGTCTTTCTCTTTGATAATTATATATTGGTTTTTCGTCACCTTAAATTCTGCAGAGTTGTCCCATGTCCTCCAATGATTCCGTCGGTTCGATCCTCCTGGATGTCCTCTTGTCCTCACTGCTCGTCCTCTCGTATCTCGTCCTTCATGGTGCATTGGCTGCTGTAGATTATGCTGACATGTTGCTCTGGATCTGTAGCTGTTATGATAGAACCGTCTCTAGTACTCTGCATCTCGTTCCTCTGCTAGTCGTTCTTTCGTCCTCTGTCAGGAGTTGATGTTCTTAGTTGTCGACTGCTTGTAGACGTCCGACGATTTCTTTGTTACGGTATTTTTAATTATTGTTTTCATTAATACTTTAAATCAAAACATTTGTCGTAATACTGTATAAGTTATGCTTAATAAAAAAGATCATACTGATGTTAGACCTAGCCTCTAACTTTGTCCAAAGTAGTAAAAAAATTCGCGTCTCGGACGGGCATAGCGTACCGCCGCGACTGTGGAATGTTAGAAGAGAGAGTTCGTCTCTCCTGGGCTCATATTTATATCCACCCAGAAAACTGCAGCTGTCGATTCAGGAATCAGCCTGTCGACAGTTGAACCATGGCATGATAGCCCCCACTCTCGTCCTATTTCACATAATTGCACTTTTTCGCCAATCGCACTGCTTAACGCAGATTTCACGGCGATGAAATATTGTCTAATTTAATGACCTATGTGATGTGCAATTAACATGATGCTCGCACCACTAGTGTACTTATAATGCTTTAAAAATCGTAGTGGATTCGCACTGATTGTCCGAATTAGGTAAAATTCGCACTCCACTTGTGTCTGATTTTTACACATTTTTAGAAGTTTTTACTTTCTCGCTAACATATAAAACCATGTGAAACCGCTTTGGTTGATGCACATGAAACCTCCGAAACTATAAATGAAATAATATTAGTAGGTGGAATGACAAGGATGCCTAAAATCCAAAGAA
>NZ_NXGO01000058.1:0-1035 GCF_002774925.1 Candidatus Hodgkinia cicadicola | reverse complement strand
TTGTAAGTGTAATTTGGGTGTACCGAGAGGAGCAAATTATTTATCTGTTTGGGTTTGCCGAAAATTGTAAAGTGTCTGGGTTTTCAGTATACCGACTGCTCTTTTTCTGATTAAGTTTTGCTTAGTTTTTCAATGTTACACGAATTCTAGAATTTACTTTACCTGGAAGTCTGCCGGCGTGTAAATGATTGCACAAGTTTTGTTTGAATTACACGTTACACAGCACATTTACGTTGTGCTTTTAATGTAGACTGTAACAGTGAAATCGACTTAATACATTATTAAATCACTATGCCAAGAGCATAAATTGAACTTGTTGAGTAAAATGCAGAACTTATGTACCACTCACTGCATTTAAATAAATTAAAATTTTACTTGAAGTAAAGATTTAAAAAAAAATTTATTGGTATTAAATGCCATATTTTTTAACTATTTTTTAAAATTTGTGTGAAATAGTCCATTGCTTAACCATCGGTTCCTCTAGGTATATATTGAATTGCTTTTATTCGAAAATTAAAACATTTTAGAATTGTTAAGGATTACACCAATGTTTTGCAGAATATAATTTCCCCTTTGTAAAGAGGTGACCTGACAATAAAAAATTTTGTGTTTGTAGTTTTGAACATGTTATAGGTGTCATTTTGACGCACATGTGACAAACTTGCTTCAAAATTTAAAAATAATTACAATATTTACGTTTGTACCATTGCAGGAAAATAATGGCGAAAGCACCAGCAGTAGGTATTGATTTGGGCACAACATATTCGTGCGTTGGAGTTTTCCAGCATGGAAAAGTTGAAATTATTGCCAATGATCAGGGAAACCGCACAACACCAAGTTATGTTGCCTTCACGGACACAGAACGTCTCATCGGCGATGCTGCTAAAAACCAGGTTGCCATGAACCCAAATAACACAATATTCGGTAAGTTGTCAAGTACCGATATGTGATTTAAATTAAACATGCTGTAAATTTGTTATAAATTGTATAATACGGGGTGCGTGCGTGCCCGCGCCTCGGACTGAGGGAAACCAC
>NZ_NXGO01000057.1:0-1036 GCF_002774925.1 Candidatus Hodgkinia cicadicola | reverse complement strand
ATGAAGCGAAACACAAAAACCAATGAACATTGCAACACTTATCATTAGGAAATTTCGCTGTTTCTCACCTCTAACAGAAGATTTCATTACTAGGTCCGCTTCATATTTTTTTTTTTCAGCTGCTCGTTTTGCAAACATTTTTCCATAATGCTGCTGTGACCATTCATCCAAATTATACACCTTATTAATGTTGTCTGGCATACGAACGTGGACACGCTTAGGATCGTTGCGAGAATGGTAAAATTTTGCATGTTTATATGTGTCTTCACTAACGACTGGTTCATCTCTAGTCTGAAACCGTGGTCCTGCAGTATGCAGTATTCCTTTGTCGTATAGTTTTCTTAACTTTAAGTTTCCAAGGACTTCATAGGCTTCAGTAATATCTCTAAATTTTTTGATGGCTTCATTGCTGCCCTTGGTTTTATCCGGATGATAAACCTTCGACAACTTATAATATGCTGCTTTTATATCCGCTTGTGTTGCGTGTGGAGTAACTCCTAATGAATCATAATGAGATCTACAATTAATACAGGTACTTACAAAATTTCTGCTTATAAAAGATGCACGGTTAAACTGCATCTTAATTGCGTACATATAAATATACACTGATTATAATATACAAAACGCCACACTTTATTTAAAATTTCAATAACTGTTCTGTCCATTTTAACCTCTTCTATTTTTACATCACCGCACGGCTAGAAAACAATACTTTGTTTTGTAACCTCACATTGTCATCGAGGTTAAACAAAATGAAAAAAAGACTGAACTGAACAGCTGCCTTTCACCTATTTGTAATTTCTCCTATGCCTTCCCAATAAATTTAGATATTACAAAATGAACGTTTTTATTGTAACTATGGCAATCGATTGTGATGAAAAATAATCAAAAGTTAAATATCTAATATTTAGTCAATCAACGGACACGTCATGGACAACGAAACCAAAGAATTGGTACATTTTAATATTTTCGGGTCTTTCACTAAATCCTGCGGCCAAAGATAACTTCCGTCTCCACGTTTGTATTTCTTTCCGGG
>NZ_NXGO01000056.1:0-1050 GCF_002774925.1 Candidatus Hodgkinia cicadicola | reverse complement strand
TAAGTACTTTACTCTTGTTAAAATATAAAACGTTGCAGGTAAACTACCCCTTTCCCCGTAACCGATCTTTACCAAATTCAATAGGCCTTCAGTCCTCTACAACTCAGGCACATATGTAAAAAATTATTTGGTTCTGTTTGAATTTACGGCAGTTATCATTCGTCATAAAAAAAATTACCTTTGTTATATGTATCAGCTTATGGTCTGGGTAGTGTGTTATCTATCAATGAGCCTGATAGCACAGTCCAACGTCAGTCCAATAGCTGAAATGAATTATTTCCTTAATTACGTATAAAGAAGCATGAAGTTTTGTGTTTGAAGTTGAAAAGTTTAATGAAATTTTTGATTTTGTGTTTTGGGTAGAATATTGTCAACTACAAAGTTTGCATTGATTTTATCAGGTTACAACAGCTTGATATTGTGTATATTATAACAAATAAATAAATTCGGGTTATTTATTCCACAGGTTGTTAACGTCAATTTTGTAACAATATATAAAATGTCCCTTCCTGATAATAACTATGACCGTGGAACTCACCTTTTTTCCGCCGTTCGTTTCAAAAATTCTGCGTTGCCAACTTCTTTTCGTAACTCGAAGAAGGTTATATTTATTATATCAAAAGTAAACTCTGTTTTAAGAACTGTCAGGAACAAACATACAGTATTACGGATAACAATAGTTTAACTATCCATTTTTTAAACCCTTTAGTTACCCAATAATGTTCCCGATTATTTTAGTTCAAAGTTGAGTTTTTCTTTATTTATCGCCGGTTGGCTAATCTGCTTAGTAAAAAGTAATGGTCGATTTCGTTAAATCTCAAGGCGTGGAAATGTTCTTTTAGCTACAGAAAAACGTATTTAAACACACAAATAAAAGGAATCGATATTGAAAAACGAACTCATCAGACAATCAACGAGTCTAAACCTTATAGCTTCGGAGAACTTGGTTTCGGAGGCTGTTCTGAAAGTTCAAAACAACGTTTTCATCAACAAACGTGCTGATGGTTATCCAGGATATCGGCATTATGAAGGTTGTGGTTTTGTCGATGA
>NZ_NXGO01000055.1:0-1051 GCF_002774925.1 Candidatus Hodgkinia cicadicola | reverse complement strand
GTGATTGTTATCTATCCACTGGAGTACTTCGTTACATGCTGAAATTGTGTTTTGCTTTTCTTGTTCTTCAAGTGCCTTACCAGCACCATTCACTGTTTGTTTTACACTGTAAGCATAAGTTTCAAGCTGGTTTTTAGCAATAATTCTTTCCTTTTCTTTGTCATCTTCAGCCTTATATTTTTGTGCATCATTCAACATTCTATCGATATCTGCTTTACTGAGACGACCTTTGTCATTGTTAATAACAATATTTCTTTCTGTTCCAGAACTGTTGTCTTTAGCAGACACATTAAGAATTCCATTTACATTGATGTCAAAAGTGACATTGATCTGAGGTATGCCACGAGGAGCTGGTGGTATTCCGATAAGATCAAATGTTCCGAGGAGATTGTTATCTTTAGTCATAGTACGTTCACCTTCAAAAACTTGAATAGTTACACCTGGCTGATTATCAGAATATGTTGTGAAAACTTTTGTTTGTTTACATGGAATTCTTGTGTTACGATCAATTATGTTAACCATAACTCCGCCAGCAGTTTCTATTCCCAGTGACAATGGAGCAACATCTACTAGCAGTAAATCTTTTATTACAGAACTGCTATCACCACTTAAAATAGCTGCCTGAACTGCTGCACCATAAGCTACAGCTTCATCAGGGTTAATTGAAAAATTTAGTTGTTTACCAGAAAAGAAGTTCTGCAGTAGACTTTGAATCTTTGGTATACGTGTTGAGCCACCAATTAACACCACTTCATCTATCTCGGACTTTTTCATTTTTGCATCATTTAAAGCCTTCTCAACTGGCTCTAACGTGGCACGGAATAAGTCAGAACAGAGTTCTTCAAATCTAGCTCGGGTTATTCTAGTAAAGAAATCCATACCATCAAACAAGGCATCAATTTCAATATTGGCTTGTGTAACAGATGATAAAGTTCGCTTTGCAGTTTCTGCTGCTGTTCTGAGACGCCTTACTGATCTTGGATTGCTTGTTAGATCTTTACGAGTCTTTCTTTTAAATTCTTCTATAAAATGGTTAACCAAAAGGTTATCA
>NZ_NXGO01000054.1:0-1080 GCF_002774925.1 Candidatus Hodgkinia cicadicola | reverse complement strand
GACTTATGCTGACAACCAGCCTGGAGTGTTGATTCAAGTATACGAAGGTGAACGAGCAATGACAAAAGACAACAACCTTCTTGGAAAATTTGAATTAACTGGAATTCCGCCTGCCCCACGTGGTGTACCACAGATTGAAGTTACTTTTGATATTGACGCCAACGGTATCTTAAATGTTACAGCAATAGAAAAGTCCACACAGAAAGAAAATAAAATCACAATTACAAATGATAAGGGACGTCTCAGCAAAGAAGAAATTGAAAAAATGGTCAATGATGCAGAAAAGTACAAAGCTGAAGATGAGAAACAGAAATCTGTCATTGCTGCAAAGAACTCTTTAGAATCATATTGCTTCAACATGAAGAGTTCAATGGAGGATGAGAAGCTAAAAGATAAGATCTCTAAGGAGGATAAGGAAACTGTGATGAACAAGTGCAATGAAGTCATTCGCTGGCTAGATTCCAACCAGCTTGCTGAAAAAGAAGAGTTTGAACACAAGCAAAAGGAATTGGAAAGTGTATGCAGTCCTATTATGACCAAAATGTACTCACAAGGTGGTGGTGGTATGCCAGGAGGTATGCCTGGAGGATTCCCAGGTGCAGGAGGTGCTGCTCCAGGCGCTGGAGGTGCAGCTGGAACCGGAGGATCTGGACCCACAATTGAAGAAGTTGATTAAAGAAAAACATTGTTTATTTATAAAGTAAAAAATGTTATGTTACATTCCAAAGAATGGCGCATTAAGAATTCTCCATTATAGAGAGTTCCGATTTCGTTACGTTTCAAGTATTTTTAATTGTATTTAACTTATGAAGTATTAGTATATTTATTGCATGTATGAGGAGTTCGATGTATTAATACTTATATTGTTATTTAATAAGAACTTTTGAATATGAAAACAAATTGTTCAAATTATAATTTTTTGGCTTCAAAATTAAATTTCCTCATGAACAGTTTTAAATTAGTTTTGTTTTACCTCTATTTCCCAAGTGATTGCATAGGGGGAAGGGGTTGTTAAACGTACTCTTTTAAATGGCGGTTCTCAACTTGGGGAAGTTTTCACCCCCCCCCCCCTTCAGGTTT
>NZ_NXGO01000053.1:0-2033 GCF_002774925.1 Candidatus Hodgkinia cicadicola | reverse complement strand
CGGATCTTCAATGTCCGTTCCAACCTTGAATCATTTCTCTCAACAACCCTCCTCATGACCTCCCTGTTCCCATCCCTCCAACCTCCAACCACCTCTTCTTCGATCCCAACAACCTCCAAACATCTCCAATCCCGTTGTTCCACATCCCTACTTCAACATCCATGCTGCCCCAGCAGCCCCATTTATTACGACCGAAGCAAGCACCGTTCATCCATCCTCCAACATCCACACCACCAACCGACATCTCTGAAACCAACCTCATCCTCCAACCAAAGATGGATCAAATTAACCACAAACCATTACACTTCTCTAATAAAACAACTAAACTGACGAGAACAAACCTTGAGACCAAAACTGAGATACCAACTCAAGTCAACAAGATCCTTAGGTGACCTCTCCGAAAATGCAGACTATCAGAACATCAAATCTGATAGTAAACACAACGAATCAAAGATTAACGAAATAAAATCAACTCTAATCACAGCTACAATAGCAAATGAAACACCAACATCAAACCGAATCGGTCTAAATTGTACGGTTATTGCTAAAACCAAACAAAATGTTATCATAATACTCACTATCGAAGATAACAACAAAGTAACAACCAATTCAACAAATGTTAATCTATCTCCAAAAACAACCAAAGAACTCCTCTTCAAGAAAAGATCTGACAAATTTGTATTAATTACCTCCGGCATCCCAACCATCTACAAAATAATAACCATTTACCATAAAATATAACCAACAAACATAAACACCCAACCCATCCCCACCATTAACCTGCATTTACCTCCTTCAATATCCTCATCCCAACATCCCCATCCCAACATCCCATAATAACTTATCAATATATCATCCCCAACCTCCAATTACACCCCATTAACTCAAACCATCCCCATACCTCAACATCCCCAACACAAACGATGACCAACAATCCCCTCATCAAAGATCTCAAAACACTAATCCTCAAACATTTAGACTCCGGAAGCCTAGAGCTCATCGACCTGATAAGATCAACCAAAACCATCCTAACATCTCGAATACAAAAACTAAACCAACAAGTATGTTCCCGATTCGGAAACAACCACCTCACCAAGAGATTAAACCTAATCCTAGCCCTCATCTGAGGCCTCTGTTGTTCTCTATCAACCTGATATTGGCTGTTCCATGCTTAGCCAACACCCAAACCCTACCCTCCCATAGGTCAAGTCCCATCATCGATGTTTAACCCCAATCAACCATCACCCAATCCATCAAACACCCTCCCTCATAGCAACCATCCCTAATAACTCACCACAACATCCTCCCAACCCCATCACTATCCTCCCACCAACAAAAACAACCTCCATCATCCTACCTCAAACCTGTTCTGATTAACAACGTCCAAACGTTGTTCCATTCCAACGTCCACACTCCAACCACCTAACAAAACCATCAACCAAACCCCAACCAATTATTCCAACCTCCATTCATGGGATCCCATACCTCCAACCCCATCGATCTCAACCTACACCAATCTCTTCTCAACATCCAACTCAAACACCCATGACACCTACCCAACGCCAACGTTCCGACCAACCTCCAACGAACCCAACAAACCTGCATCGACGAACCACCATCGACATCTCAATCGATTCAAGGATCCAACCCTCTCTAACCTCCTAACACATCTTAATCCCACCACCAACGTTCGAACCCCGTTAACCAAATCCATCTCCATCCTCCACCTCCTTGTCATGATGCCCCTCTCCAGGGGCCAAACCAAACCCAACACCCATCCATCGAGATCCCGACCCGAAGGTCACAACGTTGTAACAAATCTCCGAACCTAACTCCAACCGACCAACCAACCTCCGATGATTACCCCCAACGAAGGGGTACATCAGATGAGGAACTTGACCTGAGGGTCCCATCCGAACTGACATCGATCTAAATCTCCATCCCCAACCTCCATCTACCTACCACAACGTTGCCAACGTCCACCTCCGTAGCCAACATCCGAACCTCAACACTGACCTTTCCTCCTCCAATCT
>NZ_NXGO01000052.1:0-2037 GCF_002774925.1 Candidatus Hodgkinia cicadicola | reverse complement strand
AAATTTTAATAAGACTAGAAAATATTTCGTTGAAATCACCTGTTATTGTTAATATTTTTGAATATGTTCTTATCTTAGATTGATCTCTACTCTTTTTATCTATGTGTAGAGAACTATTGATTGTAAGCGTTATGGTTTTTTTGTTGGGGGTTTACAATTCCAGTTACTTTTATATTAGTTTTAATTTTAAATACAAGAAGTATATTCTAAATATACGATGATAATGTTAATTAATTAAAAAGATTTAGATTCTTAACATTAAATTTCGAATTTATCCCATAAGTTTTGTAATAACTCCAGCACCAACAGTTTTACCTCCTTCTCTAATGGCAAAATGTAGTCCTTCTTCTAATGCTACAGGGTATATTAATTCAATTGATATTGTTACATTATCTCCTGGCATTATCATTTCAACACCTTTACCAAGATGAATTGTTCCAGTTACATCTGTGGTTCTAAAGTAGAATTGGGGTCTGTATTTGTTTAATATCGGGGTATGTCTCCCACCTTCTTCTTTCTTTAATGCATAAACTTCAGCTAAAAAAATAGAGTACGAACATAAGGATTTAGGTTTACATAAAACCCTACCTCTTTCAATAATATTTTTGTCAATTCCTCTTAATAAAATACCAACGTTATCACCCGCTTCTCCTTGGATTAAAGTTTTTCTGAACATCTCGATGCCAACACATGTTGTTTTTATTGTTTGTTTGATACCAACTATTTCTATATCATCTCCTATTTTAATTAATCCCCTTTCTATTCGTCCTGTTGCAACAGTTCCTCTTCCTAGAATTGAAAATACATCCTCAATTGGCATTAGAAATGGCTTATCTCTTTCACGTTTTGGTGTTGGTATATATTTATCAATTGTTTTAATTAAAAGTTTTATTGAATCACATCATTTACCTTTTGTTTCTTTTAGAGCCATTAATGCTGATCCTCTAATAATTGGTATTATTTTTCCAGGATAATTGTTAGAAGAAAGTAATTCTCTGAGTTCTAGTTCAATAAGTTCTATTAAATCTAAGTCATCTATTAAATCAACCTTATTTAAGAAAATAACAATTGCAGGTACACCTATTTGTTTGGCTAATAATATGTGTTCTCTTGTTTGAGGCATTGGTCCATCGTATGCCGAACAAACCAATATGGCTCCATCCATTTGAGCTGTTCCTGTTATCATATTTTTGATGTAGTCTGAATGACCTGGACAATCGACATGGGCATAATGTCTTGTTTCAGATTCATATTCAACATGTGTAGTGGATATAGTTATTCCACGAACTTTTTCTTCAGGTGATGAATCTATTTCCTCATATGGTTTATAATTTCCAAAGAATTTAGTAATTGCTGCAGTTAATGTTGTTTTGCCATGGTCAACATGTCCTATTGTTCCGATATTTATATGTGGTTTGTTGCGGTTAAATGTTGGCTTTAACAGGTTCTTATCAGAATAGTAAATAGTTTAATCCCATTTTAACAACATCCTTATGTCTTTGATCATTTTTTGTTAATTTATATTTAATATTGATGTAGTATTTGGTATTTGTTACATTTAGATCATTTTATCCTATGATTTTGTTGTTAACGATAGGATATATTCATGTTTATTACAATCAACAATAAGATCATTGGTAAGTTTCTAGTCCTATAATTCTGTTGTTTAAATTACTAATAAATGTATCTATATTATAATTATAAATTTATATCCAATCCCATGTATATATTTTCATGTTAATAGATTAAGTACTACCAATCTGCCATCATAGTTATGTTTGATTACTTGTTAACATCTTGATTTTTAATAATTACTCAATGGATATTTCGATTAAGATTTGGTAATCCATTTCTTTGATTAAATTGAATTCGTAACTTCGTTGTTAATAATACGTTGAAATGAACTGTTTAAATCATTTATCAAATCATTGATGTCTTCGAATCCTATTTGTAACCTTATGATTGGGTTGTTAGTTTTTCCTTTGAAATGTCGATGTTTAGTATCAGCTATCGCTGCTAAGCTTTTATATCCTCCTC
>NZ_NXGO01000051.1:0-1106 GCF_002774925.1 Candidatus Hodgkinia cicadicola | reverse complement strand
TGGTTAAATATTTACAAATCTTAACAACGGAATTATGATGATGATGTAATCGGACTTAATGGTTATTTCAGACTTTTAAGAATCAGGTTACAATTGTAACTACTACTTGTTATTCCTAATGGTTCTTTTAAAGGTATTAAATGCCAATGAAAGGTTTTTTGTTATAGATATTGATCAAATAACAACATCCGAACATTCTGTTGGGTATTTAGTTAAAGCACATATCGATATATCGACTCCTTTGTGTTATTGGTTTGTATATTAAGAGTGTTGCTCATGAATTATCCATTGATATAATACATCTATTCGAATGTTGCTTTATATATTTACAGATTGAATAAATATCCAAAATTTCAAATATATTTGAACATGGTGATTCTAAATGGATTAACTTGGTGTTGGTTCTAAGTAATGTCTTTAAATTATATTTATCTCTTGGATAAAAAATCTACATGTACATTGAACCTTGTTAAGAATAGCTTACAGAATTGTTTCAAGGGACTATAAACAGAATCTACTACCAATGTATGGTCGTTTGGTTTAAGTATACTTAGAAATGTTGATGTTATTACCATTAATCCCAAACATGTTATTATTATTTCATTGGATCGTTCCAACATGCTAATTGCTACACATAGATCATTTGTTGTCGGTGTACCATGTGTTCCATAAGTTTATTTTTTTGTTATTCTTTATCATTTCGGATATATTCCTAAATAAAATTATTGATCCATTAACAATGATGTTGTTCACAAATCCATTATTCATATCATAAAATACTTTTATTAAAATGGTACTATCAACTAGGTTGTTATCGATGTTTGTTTTAATTTTGTTTAAGTAATTGATTCTGTTAGTCAATGGTAGATTTGTTATTGGGGGATAAGGGAATTTAGAACTGTTACTATTTTGTTTTAAATCAATATTATGTTCATCTTTAATAATTTATATCCAAAGATTAATAACCAAAGTTATCAAAGGGATAAAACTTGTTTAAGTTCGTTGATCTTCTTGGTCTTCGTCATATTCTTCTTCTTCATAGTTATCTTCTTTATCAGTTTCATAGTAGTTCTCATAATCTTCTTTTTCCTGTTCTCGTTTACATA
>NZ_NXGO01000050.1:0-1122 GCF_002774925.1 Candidatus Hodgkinia cicadicola | reverse complement strand
TTATTGTTTACTTTAAAACTTTGGCCAAGAATAAACTTGTTTCAGTACTGTACTTACCTGAATTCAGTGTCCATAACCGTTACGCCACATGGCGGATTACACCTTTCCACAAAACTACCACGAACTCATCTTTATCACTGTTACACTTATTGCATAAAACTGTTTATGGTTACATTACTTAGTAACCCACTCTTTGGTAGACCTACTCTTATATTTTTCGGTCTACCAAACTTTCTCGAGGCGAACGTTAATTTTACGTCTGTTCACTATTGGATTGTATCGTCGACTGCCATTCAACTGACTGCAAGGCGTTGGGCATTGGTTCAGCTGCCCACCAACGTAGATCAATTTTATAACGCCTTCTCTAATTAGCTGTTTTAAAATGTTCTAGACCAACAAATTCTGCAACTTTTTGCTGCCTGATGAAATTGGCGTGTTAATTTCCGTAATTCACAGACGTCCTGAGCTGTAGGTGATTACGTAACTCGTCTAGCCGTAACGGCGCCAGACACAAACACATATGGGTGTTTCATAATAAAATTGTATGCATTTTTATTAAAAGAGGTTCCCCACAGGTTGAACACTGGATGGGTTCAAATTTATTACAATTATTAAAAATTATTTATTCCACTGATTCGTCCCGTTACAATTTTTTGGCCTGGAAAATTCTAAAACTACTTTAAAATTTTTGATCAAGCCACGTGAAATAAATTTAAAATGCAATAGTAACAAACCTGTCAATTTTGTTGAGAGCGACTATGAATGGAGTTTTCTTCGCCTTCAGTAAATTAATAGATTCTATTGTCTGAGGTTCCAAACCGTGCATAATGTCTACAACTAATATGGCAATATCACATAACGAAGAACCACGGCTACGGAGATTACTAAATGACTCGTGGCCGGGAGTGTCTATGATAAGCAGTCCGGGTATTTTAAGTTCCATTTCTGAAAACTGTAGAAACACAATACCATATATAAGAAGTATTTACACACTTGATTAGAGAATCTTTTTTACAATCCAATTAGCACAACAGAATTTTTTATCATTAGTAAATTTTATGTTATCATTAATAAATATTAAAACAGGTTGATGAAAAATTTCTGCATAATAAAGGTCATTTG
>NZ_NXGO01000049.1:0-2107 GCF_002774925.1 Candidatus Hodgkinia cicadicola | reverse complement strand
ATTATTTATTTTGTAAAGATTTTTTATATTAATAGCTTTATTTTTCTCGATTAATATTGATGTTTTATTTTGATTTGGTATCAACATCTATTTAAATTGAGATATAATTTAGATTTATTTTCTTCAAAAGACCAATTGATGTTGGTCTCTAATTTTAATATGTTTTTAAAGTTATTAATTGATTTAAATATTTAGAATATTTGTTAACAACGCAGAGATAATATTGTATGTATATTTGAATGATGAGATTTTATAGAATAGGAAAAAATATTATTATTAATCTTACGTTTTCTTGCCATTGTTATTTCTCTTCGTTGGTGTTATGTTCTTGGTGTATTATAGTTTATAGTATTTTGATACGTTTATACTTATAATCTCTTACTAAATGACATATAATTCCTGTTAATCTTCTTAAACATACACATATCTAACAATTATTATAAAATATTTATTACTGATTATACATTTTATCTTAATATATATAATACTCCATCATTATCACTACACATTCTTGCTTTAATTCCTCTTGTTAATAAATAATTCGTTTATCCGTTGTTATTTAACCTAAATACCTATTAGGTAGAGTTATATTTTATCCAAAAGAGATATATCCTGTTCACTAACTATTTTATATTTAGATCTTTCTATGAATAGGATCACTTTCATTTAACATTCCACTTTCAATCAACCTTTGTTTGTTTATGAATCCAGTACCAATCAATGGTACTTTTCCTAGTATAATTTTATCTTTTATTCTAGATATTTCGTAATTGTTATCAGATATTATAGTTTTAATTACTTATTTTATTGCTTCTTGAAAGGAGATAGTTGATAGTATAGATCTTTGATTTACACATGTTTCTGTTATACCAACGATCTGTCTATCATCTAATATCATCTTCTCCTTTTAATATTTTAATATAATGATTAATTCTGGAAATATCCTGTCAATTGTAATAACATCTGATCTTCAACGATGTAATTATCTGGATTGGATATACTTACTGTGTTGGTCATTTGTCTTAAAACCATCATCAATATGTTTACTGTTAATATTTACTCCATGATTTCTATATATTTCTTGAACAATACCAACAAAATAATTAAAGAGATCATTGAATCCATATACTTCAGAATAATTCGATAGATCATGGTCTCCATGTAAGATGATTTGTCCTTGTTTTATCATTTCGTTGTTCTTAATAAATAGTTTAACATTTAAACCAGTAATAAATTATAGGATGTTTATTAATTGTTTTTTTTGGATCAATGATAAATAATCTGTTTCCATTGCTATCGGTTCTATGTTTTAATAATCCATCTATCGAACTAACAATCGAACTGTTATTCTAATCAATGGTGTTATCAAATAATCTCGATAATCTTTTAAAACCTTCAAGTTAATGTCATATTAATTTCATCTCTATCTTCGGTTGAAACTTTTAAGATACCATCAAATAAACTTATCCTTTCATTAGGATTAGTCATAAACTTATTTTACCATTGATTGAGATATAATGCAACTGCTTCATTCTTCCAACGTTTAAACCAATCAATGACATCTTATCCTTTATAAGGGTGGGTTTAATATTGTTTATAATTTTTTCAGTTATATCATAGGTTTCTTTCTTTATGTTTAAGTAATATACTAGGTTTTTAAAGAACAAATAGCCATTGGCTAAACTTAATAAACTTGTTGATCTGATACAATTGAAACATAATATCTCTTCGTATTCAACGTGTTTATCGTTCGGAACCAACAAATGAGTAACTTCTTGGTAGTTTATAACTTCAAAGCTCAATGCCATCTTTTATAATTGATAACATACAATTGGAATTAACAACAATTATGTCGTTTGATTCCGAAACAACACATGAAATATCTTTGAGCTTAATAATTCCCAAAAATGGTGATGTTAAACAGTTAATTTATCACTTTTATTGGTTTTATCTTTAATATTTTTAATCCATGAAATATTTTTAATGTAAGTTGTGTTCCAAGTTCACCAATTGATTGGGTTACTAAACCACCAACGGAATCACCATGTTGTACTATTTTCCACAACCTAATTCTATTCCATAACAGAGTTTACAGATACCAAACCTT
>NZ_NXGO01000048.1:0-6689 GCF_002774925.1 Candidatus Hodgkinia cicadicola | reverse complement strand
ATTTTGTTGCGCTTAAATGGCAGTTAACAACGATGTAGATCCGACTTCAGTCGATCCTTCATGTTCCGATGCCCCTCTCCATGGGGCCAAAACATACAACCAACGATCTGAGTAACACTCGACCCGAAGGGTATGGACGTTGCCAAAATTCCTCGAATATTAAGATAGGAATGGCAACTCAAATCCCGATGATCATCCCAAACAAAGGGATGCATCCAGATGAGGGATTTGACCTGAGGGTCCCAACATTGGTTAACACCGATCTAAGTATCTGAACCAACCCTTTCATTAACCTACCACAATGATTACCAATGACAACCTTTGGTTCCAACGGACCTCATCAGAGGTCTCCATTCCTCCGATCTACAACCTTTAGAATCAAACGACCTAGATCTATGGTTAACCTAGGTCCGAAGGACATCACTTCAAACATTGATGTAAATCTTATTATGGTTAGGTTGACAGTGGCATAATTAATGACTATCCATTGTATGTGTTGTTAAAACATTTTGAAGTTTACTGACTTGGTTCGATACCAAGTCCAATTCATGGTAACATGACTTCATTGATTCGATCAAACGTTTGGATTTTGCTGATGCCTTTATCAAAAGGCTAGAGTTAAACAACAACACTCGATTTCAGATAAAGATAATGGACTAAAGATGTTTAATCATAGAGATATGTTCTAGTATCCAAGCATAAGTTATTTGGTCGTTGCAAGAAGTGATACAACGATTTATCTAGGTATATCTGGATATTAATGAACAACGGACATGCCGGATCTGTACAGATAGTGTTAATTTTATAAGTTCTAATGGATAACCGTTAAGACAAACACAATAACAAGAAATCAACTAATGGTCTCAACAAACTATGATGTATATTAAAATTTATCAAGCAGTAACATGATTAATGCGGTTTAAATTATATGTGTTTAGATTGGTTACATTGAAATTTTGGATCGATACAACACAAGTTTAGTATTAGTTCCATGATGGTTTCAAATGATAAATTGGAATCATAATAGCATTGAAATATTTAGGATTATGTTAAAGAGTTAATCTTTATTTACCGAATGGATGTTTTCATCGATCAATGATGTTATCCCAAACAATAACTAATAGTTTTTAACAAAAAATTCTAATTGAAATGTATTCAATCTAAAGGATAACATCCGTACACACCAAAAGGATCAACGGATACATGACTAACAAGATATGACCAAAGTTGTTTAATGATTAAAATATTCATCTGTTAGAAGAAACGACAATTGTCATTTACAAGAACGATTGAATTTAAGTTGAATTAAGTATTTAACATTTTTGTTTAACAGACAACGTACCACTTAAATAAAACCAACCACATCCTTAATAATAAGGTAAACATATGTTATAACAACTTAACATAATTATCATATTCGGATCTAACTTGTTTCATTCCGATTTTGTTGTTTAAATCATTTCATTTATCACTTGAATTATAAATTAAACCGAATATAAGAACTAACAATTGATCCAATTAACTCATGGCTCCGATATCTCCATGCCGATACACATCAACCATCGTTCGTTTAAATTATCCGAATCCATTGATTAACATACAAACAAAACATACACATAAACAAACAAACTTTTGTCAACAAAACGTTCAGTACTAATCGATAGTCCAATGGTTCCATACAGATCAGTAACAAACAACCTAAATGTTTCAACAACGAAATAACATCTTCCGGATCATCGATGACAACGGGGTAACAGATCATTTCTATGATGTTTCAATGAATATGTTATCATAATATTTAACTCTTGAATTGGATACCAAACACTTCTACGAGAAACACTAGTGATTTATACCGAAGTAAAGGTCACTGGATTTTGTTAACCAACTATGAGATTACCGTTAACTTACTAATGTTTAAAGAAGTGATTCCAATGTTCATTTGTGATATCACTGATACCCTTGAAATGTAATTGATGGTTAAATCGATCAATAAAACCATGCTGATGTAAAACACAAGAATTAACATTACCAACCCATAAGTGATTTAAGTATTACAAGTTAATATTAACTAATTCAACAAACAAAAACCTACAACAAGTTATCTGAGATTATATGATATATCAATGAAATCATGTTGTAATTATACCCTTAAACATGTTAGATAACAATTTATAACATAATCTGGATTGGTTATAAATTTATTAAACAAAAACCAACAACAAGTGTTAATACCCTGTTATTAATTAGATGTATATGACCGATACAAGGTCACAGACCTCATGTTAACATTTATTTAATTTTATTCTAATCTTTTACCATATATGTTCATTCCTGTTCGGGAATCATTGATTTATTATCATTTAACCTATCATTGTCATCTCCAATATATTAATACGTATATCGATTCAATTCACATACACCATATGATTATGGAATATAGATGTTATACGTTATCGATATATCAGTAAAGATATAAAGTTTTATCAACTGATTACTCAAATATATGTTTAAAACAAAACATCCATGTTGTTATCTTCGATATCGATAGATCTCTAATTCCTAAGTATCCAACGAAGACACTTAACCTCTTATTCTATGAATTTATTTACATCTTATTATATTCAACACCCAGATGATATTATCCCAATCGATGTTAACACTTACTTCGTTGTAACAGTACATGATGGTTCATAATTTTGTTGTTGTATTAGCTTCAAATGTTTTTAGTAAAATGTATTCATCGTTAACCAAATCAATTATCTCATTAAACACTAATATCATTTATCAAAGATATTTATTTAACCACATTAAACCATTCACTCACTAATCATGAAGTACATGTTAAAGATGAAACATAAACCTGGCTTTGGTAACAAGAAAAGCTATTCAGATAACAAGACAAAAAGAAAATTTGCTGTTAACTACAAACAATTGAAACTTTGGTCGTTTATATTGAATGATTTTATTTACATTAAATCAAGTATGAAGTTAATAAAATTCATAAGACATTATGGCGGTATTGACTTTTATATCATTAACAACGATAATATCCATGAACATGTTAAATCATTAAGAGGTCATATGGTCAAGAATTGTTTCAATGAACTACTAACAAAATAATAACAAGTATATTTTAGCTGTTAATCATCTGTTGTTGCCAAACCACCATAGATATCCAAACATTTTGTTCGATGATGGTTATAAGATATATCCTCTGAAGATCATGATATCAGTTGAATAAAATGTTAACGAGGATCGATGGTGGATACTATAAAAGTTATAAAGATGGTATCGATGATGAATTGAATATCTCAAAGATAACGGAAAGGATAGTGAATGTAACGAACGATAGTAATCATTATATTTACATTAAAACCACAACAAAGTAACAACAATTAGATGTTTAATTTTACCGATGAAACAACATATCGATTGATTAAAATAATCATCAAGAAAGTTGTACATGAATTGATCCAGAAGATATTTAAGTGGATGTTGATACAACTAGAACAATTTTAGTGGAGTATGAAAACTAGGAATTACATCAACATTAAATATGTTTGAAGCTGATTTATGACGATATCTGTTAGTGGTTTACCGCTTAAAACAAAACAGTACCAACGTCATCGATATAAATAAAAGATCCGATAGTTAACCTTCGGTATTCCATTCCTATTCATAACTTTTTTTGTATTCATTAATTGTTCTGTTTTAAATGATTACTGATAACATGATATTAACAACATCCATGATCAATAACAACAGGTTGACAATTGTGGTTGTTGCCAATCTTGGTAATCATGTGTTGCTAAACAACTTTGTTCACTCATCATCCGAACCAAACGTTGTAATTTGTTATCGGAATTGAACATAAGTTCCAACCTTTCGATCCGAATAAAAACCATCCTAACGTTGGATCAATTACCTGTAAACAGTCATACTCGTTTGGTTCTAATCTTTTATTAAAGTTAAACGTTTTACATCGATATTAACCATAGTCATGAATATCTTTAACGGAAAAAAAACAAAACCAGAAACCACCATTGGTTTTTAATTCAGTAAGATGTTTATAAATAACTCTGAATGAAATGGATGTAAATGAATTGTCACTGCGTTGTGATGTTAACTAATAAATTTTAAAGGTATGGTTGTTGATCTCTGATAACAGTTCCATCAATTCGATGGGTATATATTATTTCTCGTTTAATTAACCATTCATGGTAAAATATTAATTCATGAAACAAACCGTCATGATTTATTAACAAAATTATAAATCCAACGGCCTATAACACTACCTGATAATTAATTTCATAAAAACAACCAAGATCAAACCTCATGGCATAATGTTCTAAACCTCCATACATCTCTAAGTGTTATAAATCCCCGATAACAATTTAATCACCATATCTGATACTAAGAAAACAAAATAAAGGTTAAAATCATGTACCTTGAATGTCAGTCGAATCTTGGATACAAGATCAAAATTACAACAGTTTAAAGAAGTACAACCGTTCCATTTCTAAGTAATATTTCCAAACAAATAGCTATACCGATCTGATAAGGTTATTAAAAGCCAAGATGTATCGGTAGTGTCTGGTTTCTTGTGACCGAACGTTGACGGATCGAAACAACGAGTACATTGGTTGATGGTTCTATTGAAACAAATGGTCGATGTTATAAACATATCCGATCTTAATGGTCTATCATCGAAGATAAGAGTTAATCGCAACAACCGAGGTGTGTCTAATGATTGGGTACTATATTAATACCCTGAAAGGAGGGTTAACATCAGAGGGGTAGGTAAGTTACTATGTTGGAACAAACACCGAGATAAATTCTTGAAACTTATACTATCTGTTGTCCGATACAACATTCCAACGAGATTACAACCAAAGATACAGTATCAAGGATGGTTTCGATGATAGTAGGATTGAGATTATATTAGGTATAACGTTGTTAGTTAACGATTTATAAATAACAGAGGATGGTTGTTGAGGTGGAATTTAAACGACCATAGAGTTAATTCATGGTAGGATATCATCGGGAAGAGGTAGGAGAACTAAGGAGAGTATCTACCTTGATTGATGTATGTGTTTGGAATGGTATTTATATTCTAGACACAACACCGAGGTACAAAATCCTACATTGAGGATGTAGTGAAAGATGGAGTTATGTAATGGTTTAATGGTGTATACATTGAGGTTGGTTGATAATCTCCGAGAGTATTTATGTTCAATTATTGGAACAGGATTATAATCAAACGTTCATATCAAAGATCTAGACAATAAAACAAACGATCCGATCCCATTGATGTTGTATTCGGAGGTGATAGAAGGCAAGCTGGAGGGCTTGCATGCTCAGAAGTGTGTTGTAGATTTATTGGAAAGGTATTGATAAAGAACATGGTTTATTTATTCCGATCTTGATTTCTATCGGATAAGGTAGATGTTTCGTTCGGTTCCCATTGATAAGAAAATTTCATTAACAACACCAAATGTTGATGTTAAGTTCCACGATGGGTATATGGATCGGTTTAAAATACTAAGAACAAATCAATTCTGTGTTGTTAGTGGTTCGTTGCTAAACGAAGTAGTGAAGATTGGGTTGATTATTGGGATATAACAACGATATGGTTAATGTTTGACATGATCGGATGTTGTTTCGAGGTGGTTAAGTCAATGACTTTGGTGATAAAAGATCAGCTCAACGATATGTTCATGTTTTATCTTAATAAACCGAATGTTATGGCTTGTTGTTGTCAATGATGGTCTCAATTCAGAGTTTGAATGGGTTGATAGGTTCCCGTTCAAGGATTGACTTCGATTGTTTGATTGGTTATTGAACATCATGGCAGATTGTTGGATTAAGCATATGCTGATATACAGTTGAATATGTCCGGTTTATCCATTAGATTCGGATCATTAGAATGAACCATCTAGTGATGGTATTTATTACCAACGTTTAGACGATTACAACGAGGTGATGGAGATGGTAACAACTTTGTTGTCATCGTGCCAACGATGTATGGGATGTTTCAAACAGATTAGATACCAATCTAGGTTTCGTTATTTGTCTGGGGAATGGAATCAATCTACCGTACTTGAATATGAAGTTGGAGTGATAACTATGGACTATGATCTGGTGGTTGGTATTTCAACCAGAACTTTGTTTAGGATTTATCAATCTATGATCGGATGTATTCCATAAGATATTGTTGAAATTTTGTCGGATGTTGGTAGGATTGAATTGTGGTTGTAACTATCACCGATTTATCACATCATGACCGAAGATAATGTGTTTCTAAGATGATAATACTAACAGGTGGTTGTTCATACATTTGGATGTTGGAATTTGATCAAACGTTTGGCATGTTTGTGGTCGGATACAACCTTGGTACGATTGATGGCAACTTCCTCGAAGGAAGTAAAGAGATTGGAGTAATCGACTAGAACTTAGATAATGGTTAAGATGATTCAAACCTCTGATATCTGTTCGATAAGAAACAATTTCCCAACGTCCATGGTCCGATCTCGAAGCAACCATGGTATCAACGAGTAAAGCACATGATCATGGTACTCATTGCTATTAATTAGGTTATGATGTAGTCGGTTAACATTGGCTTAGATTAGGTGAACAATGGTTCGTACAAGTAACATATACACAAATCTTAGACATTATCTCGTTGTTAC
>NZ_NXGO01000047.1:0-1135 GCF_002774925.1 Candidatus Hodgkinia cicadicola | reverse complement strand
ATATGTAGGTACTTATTATAGACAACATCAAAAGTTTGGTATTGTGGTAAGATTTTACCGACGTACTATAGGCTATAATTCTGACGAATTAGATGAACGCGATCGTCTCGCGACACTTTCGTTTGATTACGCTTGTCGTTTTTACTTTATGTTACTGGCTCTTTATATTATATAACGCTTTAATATTCTTCTGGTCGAAGGTATAAAAAATGTTTATTTCAAATTTTCATTGTTGTTTTTATTTAGTAATATTTTTCTTTGGGCTTACGTTAACATTGAGGTATTTTTTCAACTACGTCACAGGCAAATATTATAACAACGAGGTATTCCTCTCAATCCTAAAAAACGTTGAGGAAAGAAAGTTAAGTTTACATAAATAAATATAACTAATCGGTGAATTTTCAAAGAATTACAATTTAAAGATAGCTCAGCAAATAAATGATATCAATAAATAAATCTACATAAAATTGCAAATACTGTCCCTATTGATAAAACATAATGAAAGTGAGCTACAACGTTACATGTATCGGGTAAAATAATATCAATTGATGAATTTACCAAGATTACACCAGTTAAGCCATATGTTTTCACTTTTAATCTAACGGTCTACTACGATTCGGATACTTTTCCTTTTTAATAATTCATGAAATAATATTTCATTTAAAAATGATGTTTTACAAGTCACCAAACCTTATTGGAATTTAAATTTCTTATTTAAAATGTTGGGGCGTGGGTCGACACAGTGGTAACGTTCGAGACTCATAATCTCAACGGCTGTGCTGCGATCCTAGAACCGAGTCAAGGTAATGTCTAAGTCTACTTGTCCCCTCTATCTGTGAGGACAAATAATATAGCGATGCGATATTGTTAGAAATGCCTGGGCTCATGGGCGTAACTTGGGGCCTAAATTTGGTGGGAGGGGGCAGGGTAAAGTTTCATAAATTCAAGTGTGTAGTGAGACCATCTATATAATAAAATATATTATATACAAAATTAGAAAGTTTAATAATAATTCTTAGTTAGTAAACGAGAGACAATTTCATTTTTTAATGATCAACAAATCTTTCTTCATAAGTTGTACTTCCAGTTATGTTTATCTAGAACAAATATACTGTAGGCCTATAAACATAAACAA
>NZ_NXGO01000046.1:0-2141 GCF_002774925.1 Candidatus Hodgkinia cicadicola | reverse complement strand
TTAAGATCTTCGAACGTTGTTAACATTTTATCAGTTAGTTCATTGTTTATTAAACCATTATAATCCATATCCGAACTATTCGGTATAACATCTTAAGGTATAACATTTGGTATATTGTGGTTTTATGATATTTATAATATAGATAAGTGGAAACTTTATTGACGGCTTACAACACTTGATGTTAACCAACCTCCATGTGACATCAGTCACTACCATCTTGTTTTAAATTAATCCAAACGTTTGATGTTTATAGTTGTTAAATTTGGTAATTATAAATAAGTTGGTATTATGGTATTCGATGCCATGGTTCCTAATGGTTCATTATTCAACAATCCAGATGATTTACCTGTTGCCATCGATACGGATCCAATGTTGATGTGTTTGTAGAGATATATGTTTAATAGTTTTATTTCATATCTATATCTACCATCATGAAAACAAGTCAACCCAAACATCCATAGTGTTGATATAATTCGAGGTATTCACTTATAAGTACAGTTATTCATTACATTTTTGTTATGTTGGAGATAATTATAAACGTTCCGATCACATCCTGTGATATGTCCATAATTATTACATCATAGTTGTTCCGATTAATCAATTTATAAGTCAATTTGATTACTTCAATGTACTGATACAACGACTACATTTATCTGATTATCTGTTAAACATGGTATTAATGTTAAACTAAACTGATGGGTTATAAATTTACAACCTTGGTGGTTAATAACAACAATTCGAATTAATTATATCATATCTGACATCGAACGTTTGACCATCCAAAAACTAAACAACGTTGATACCGATCTTTCCAAAATTTTAGTTAAACTCTACATCCGCATATAACCATTGATCATGGTTGTTGTTTGATTTGTGATCAGCTCGTTGGTACTTGTTTTTGTTTATAAATTTATCACCATATGGTGTAACCAAGATAAGACGAGGTCAACGAGTCTTCATTCATAAATGTTGTGGTTGTTTCAACGTTTCGAAGTACTTATCACAACATCAAGGTAGTAAATGGTTTTGTTAATACTGTCAATTCGATTACTTTCAGGTTCAGATTAATCACATCGGAGTATTAATCGTGATAGATATATTTAATTCCGAATTATGTTTCTTATGGTAAATTAACTATGAATTACTTGGAATATTTGATCGGTTCCAACGGCCAAACAGATATATATATGTTTCATTAACAAAAAAAAGTAGTAACGATTGGTTTATACAGAATCCCATTACAATAACATTAAATTACCCATGAAGTTAACGTATAATTTCTATCTTAAGATAATAAACACTGTTCGGATAACGTTAAATGTCAACACAAATGGTCTTGGTTTTGTCAATGAAATTGATGTTGGTTCGGAATGTGATGGTAACAACCTGGTAACAGCCTATGATAAAATTATAGAAAGTGATATATTTGAAGTGAATAAATCTGATAACTATCGAAGATAGAGGTTAATAGTAAGCGGTCTGAACGTTTGGCAAATGGTAACAACATGTTTGGTAGTTAATCAAATTGATGGGATAGAGTTATTTGTTAGTGGTTCACCAATTTGGTGTATATTAACTAAGTTAACAAAAGATGGTACTTTGATGTTAGGTGTTGTTGATTATCCGTCTTCAGCTGAAAGATCGGTTGCTATCGATGGTATATATAACTTTTTTAAAAAAAACATCAACATCCATGAGGTCGTTTCATTACCGATAATAATTGATAACTACCCATTAAAACAACATGTCGTTGTTATTTCTTCATCCGATCACATGAATTTGAAATGAAACAACAAGTGGTCACCTCTTGGTTCGTAGAAACAACATGTAATGTATGTCTATGGCTGTTATATTCATATCCATGTTGATAAAAAAAAGTAAAGATGTTGTTGGTAGTGGTAGTCATTAATTTATGTGGGTTTATTCAAGTGATCCGGACGTTGGAAAGAACAGGATGTGAGATATATGGTTCGGAATGATAATGATATTTGTTATGAGATAAACGATTATGGTCTTGGAATCGGGTAGAATTAACCACAACGTTGTTAGGGTATTACCAAGAGTTCCGTTAACAACATAATTGCTTGAAGTTAATAACATTCTGTAACCAAAAGTTTCATGTTCGATCATGAAGATATCTT
>NZ_NXGO01000045.1:0-6822 GCF_002774925.1 Candidatus Hodgkinia cicadicola | reverse complement strand
AATATTTATACCAGACTGTTAGCACTCATCGTTTAGGGCGTGGACTACCAGGGTATCTAATCCTGTTTGCTCCCCACGCTTTCGCACCTCAGCGTCAACTTAACCCAGTGAACCGCCTTCGCCTCTGGTACTCCTCCAAATATCAACGAATTTCACCTCTACACTTGGAATTGTGTTCACCCCTATTAAGTTCATAGTTATGCAGTATCAATACCCGTAATGAAGTTGAACTACAAGATTTAAGTATTGACTTACAAAACCGCCTACATGCCCTTTACGCCCAATAAAACCGAACAACACTCGCTCCCCTCGTATTACCGCGGCTGCTGGCACGAAGTTGGCCGGAGCTTTTATCTATTTACTATCACTATTATCATTAAATAAACAGAGTTTTACAATCCAAAGTACATATTCTGTACCTTTTTTATAAGATCTTCATCACTCATGCGACATGGCTGGATCAGGCTTCCGCCCATTGTCCAATATTCCTCACTGCTGCCCTCCGTAGAAGTTTGGGCCTTGTCTCAGTCCCAATGTGGCTGTTCATCCTCCCAGACCAGCTATAGATCTTGGCCTTGGTAGGCTTTTACCCCACCAACTAGCTAATCTACCGCAAGCTCAT
This sequence comes from Candidatus Hodgkinia cicadicola, assembly GCF_002774925.1. Taxonomy (NCBI): domain Bacteria; kingdom Pseudomonadati; phylum Pseudomonadota; class Alphaproteobacteria; order Hyphomicrobiales; genus Candidatus Hodgkinia; species Candidatus Hodgkinia cicadicola. Next base: position 6,200 of record NZ_NXGO01000045.1, on the reverse strand, counting down.
CTTGTTCCGAATTATTCTTTACCTGTTGCAGGAATTATACGTTATTACCTTAAGTTTCCTTAAGCTATCCCGTTGAACAAGGTAGATTCTCACGTGTTACTCACCCGTTCGCCGCTAACAACCTGTTTAGAGGTTGTCCGCTCGACTTGCATGTGTTAGGCCTGCCGCCAGCATTTGTTCTGAGCCAGGATCAAGCTCTTAATAACTTAAGCTATAACTTCTTGTTATAACCTAGTATATTTGTTCTAACATCAAATCTCAATACGAGCAATATAGGATTAGTTGTTTATTACTATCCCAAGTGTTGATAAGATAACAAACAAAACAAACGGTCAGTAGTAACTATGGTATTAATTATAAATTATTAAAACAACAAAATATCCAAAAAAAAAGACCCACATACATAACTGACTAGAACATCTGATACTATAAACATCGATCAAAATAGTAAAAACTAATAAACAAGAACATTTATCGTTGAATTCATGAATATAAAATCGAAAAGTATCAAAAATAAATGTAAACCGATATAAGATAAGTGATATATGCCATTTATGTTGTTAAACATGGATGTGGATTATAATTCTGTTCCAATGATTGATCAGATCATGACAATAAATATTGAAGATGTACATTTGATGGGTCTATTTATCTGATCCTGGATCTTGGTACCTACAGTTCTAATAAATTTTAATTGGGATATACCAACAAAACAACATCCAGACCTCTATTATTTAATAGAATTTATAGATTTAACATGTTAACACCACATTTTTGTAATCAGATTCTCATCAGACTTTCCTTTCACGGACTTGAAAACACGAAGAAAAAACAACCAAGCAAATGATGTGTTATGAATATACCAACATAATTACAATCGACAAAGCACATAAACAGAGACAAACATGTTGGCAACTAATGATGTGGATGGTGCGGGAGTACCTAACCCGATCTCCCTTTATTTCTAACTAGTTTGTAGGCGGTTTAACTTCTTGTATATCAGGTTTAATTTGATTAGATTCAGATTGAACAGGTTTTGATTGATTTCTGTTTAAATTTTGTATTAAGTTATTAATATCTACATTTTTATTACTATCCAATCACTTCATCATTCCAGATATAACATCAAACATATCAATAGTTAAAGAATAATCAGCCATCGACATAATAGCGGCATCTTTATCAGTATTAACTGCAACAATTGTTTTAGCATCTTTGACACCAATCATGTGATGATCTGATCCGGATATACCAAATGCAATGTAAAGTTTAGGAGCTATAGTCGAACCTGCACTTCCAATTTGAAATCCAACCGGTGCACATCCCAATTCAACAGCACCTCTAGTTGCTCCAATGGCAGCACCAAGTCTTAATGCCAATGGTTTCAATCAAATCATAAAATTCTCTTCGGTACCAAAACTTCTACCTCCTGCTATAACTATATCTGCCTTTGATAAATCCGGTAACTCCTTATTAACCTCAGGTTTTGAATAGGATATCAATTCCAGTTGTTTTCTAATAGGGAAATTAATAATCTGATATCTAACATCTGGTACAGTTTCTATTGGTTTTACAACTTCATTTGTTTCTTTCTTATTATCAACACCCATCTCTTTTGGTTTATCTTCACATGGTTTTATCTCCGTTTCCTTCAAACCATCCTTATCCACATTAGTAATTGTTGGTCTTGGAGTAGCAACCTCCGAACTACTTTCTTCACATCGAACCACATCTTCTTTAACCTCTTTGTTTTCATTTACTTGATTATCCTTTGAATTTAAGTTATCCTTTAGATTATCAACTTCTTTATCCTTACCACCTATAACATCTTTATTACTTCCAACGTTGTCAACATTTTGATCCTTTACTTCCAGATTTGTATCTGGATTGGCATCACATTTCTTCTCTTCTGGTTGTTTTTTCTCAACCATTCCTACATCAGGATCGGCTATTAATGACAATTTAACAGATATTAATCATGGTTTATCACATTTAAAGCCAACATGTTGATTTACCATTCCAGCATTTGCCGTTCTAACAAAGATATTATCACCTAAAATATCATAAACATTAGAAATTACATAACGATTCACGGCTGCAGCTGCTCTGCATATAACATTGTGATAACAAGTATCGGTATCAGCAACCGTTATATCATATTTTAATATCAGACCTGCAACAAGTAACGCACAAGCACAACTGTTTCTATCAACGTTAATAGGTATCTTGGTTGCTAATAAATAGATCTCATTTACCTTCTTTAAAGTCTTAGCACAAGCGTAATTACAATTAACAGTTAATATTCCAATCTTTTCATAAGATTTAGATATAAAATTAATTAACTTCTGATCATTCGAACTGAACCTGTTGTTCTTAGCCTCTAATATTATTAATGCACTTTTCATTGTTAACTAAACAACGTTGTCATTAGGGTATCAACATTATCTATAACCTTTACCTTTCTAATTTTATTCGGTATAACATAATTTACAACAGAAATACACGAACAACAAGTTAAATTCAACTTATTTACACCTTTTATACTTATTTGTTTGTTTATAGCTTTGGTCGGATCCAACGTAATAACAGATGTTTCTGATTTATCAAATTTACAAACCAATACACATGGTAACTTAACAACAAAAGTCATGATTCTATTCCGCAATTTACAACGTGCTGTCAATTGATCTGCTTTTTTATCAACTAATTCACAAACACAATAAAGTTGTCTCCAACCCAAGAATGTTGCCAACGCTGAACCAACAAATCCCGAATTATTATCTGAAGATGATTTACCTGTTAGAACCAAATCATATTTTTCAGCAGTTAATCAACGTTTCAATACTTTGGATTTTGTTAATCCGTCAACAATTGATTCTTCATAATCATTAATCTTAACAAGCACCACTTCATCAACACCCATATTCAAAGCATGTCTAAGTAAACCACTATCGGATTCTTTCGATAAACAGATCACAGTAATTACTGCAGAAGGATCTATTTCTTTGAATTTAATAACAGCAGATATATTTTCTTCATCAATCGGATCTATCATGCGTTTTGCTGTTTTATAATTAAGTGTTCCATTAACTACTTCTGGTTTAACCTCTGGATCATAAATAATTTTTACCGTTATAATAATTTTCATTACTTATTGTTCCCTAGATTGGATATTATGTTAACATATATATAAAAAAGCCAATATAACACAACCACATTAAACTCAATACTTATTGTTATGTTTTAAACAACCAAACGTTGTATCATTACTTCAGAAAAATATTTGTAAAACATATGAAAAACTCAATCATCATTCCTATTAATTAAATTTCTTGTTATTATAAAGTTGTTCAAATTTGATGTATCTATGAAATATTCATAATTATTCTTATGATCAGTAATTACAACATTATTTCAAAACAAACATATCATAATCAATCAACAAATAGGTACATAGAATGTTGTAGACTTCCAATCGGAATCATTAAGTTATATATACCAGACCGTTATATATTTTTCTTAGATTTTATTATAAATATTTCTTCACTGTTTTTATTAGTAATATTATCATTAATAATCAACAACAAATATAATAATGTCAATAATAATTAGATATTGATTTTAGGTATAACGAATTCCTGTATTGCTGATTGCTGATAATAGAGAAATAAAAAAATCTAGAAAATAAAGAAACTAACAGAATAACACCGTCTATCGGATAATTACACCTAATAATAAAAGATTGGTTGAACTAAGCAACAAAAAACCCATTATTAACTCCAAAAAAACATTCTAAATCATTAAAAAAAAAGATTAATTGATAGAAAATTCAACAATAATACTGTAATCAAACAAAAAAATGTTAACATTAGAAACAAAAATAACAATGGTAATGCTTGGTTAAAAAACTAATAGTAAACGATATTCTTCATCACAAATATCTGCTTTTACTTTTTTAAAAAAATATGAAAGTTGTATCTAAAGATTTTATAAAAGAAATTATAAGCAAAACGGTAATAACTGTGCCAGTATATTTCAATGTTGCACAAAAACAAACGACAAGGGACGCTAGAAACATAGTAAGTTTAGATATTCTTAGAATAATTAAAGAAAAAACCAACAACCAACACCAACTGCGTTAACATATGGACTAGACAAATAAAACCAAAAAAATAGTGGTTTATGATTTAGGTAATAGAACTTTGGACATTTCAATCTTAGAACTAGGAAATGGTGTTTTTAAAGTAAAATTAACAAATGGTAACACATTTTTAGGTAGAGAAGAACTTCAATTCCAAAATCTTATATTACATTGTATTCCATGTTTTTAAAAAGAGATCAATGTTAACCGTTGGTTAAAAACAAACTTGTTCTCCAATGAATAAAGGATGTTGTAAGAAAAATCCTAAAACAGAACCATCAATCTATTACCGATACAGAAATAAATCTACTTTTCATTAATGTTGATGAAAATGGTTCTAAAACATTTAACATGTAACTTATCAAGATCAAAACTAGAAGAAACTGTTGAAGAATTTATTAAAAACAACCAAACCATGTGAAACTGTTTTGACTGATACAACATGAAACTTCCAAAATCTATAAATGAAATAATATTAGTAGGTGAAATAACAAGAATGTCTAAAATACAAAGAGTTGTTGAAAGGTTTATTTGATAAAGATCCAAACAAAAAAATGTCAATCCCGATGAAGTTGTCGCGATTGGTGCGGCTATCCAAGCTGAAGTACTACAAAGAAACATAAAAAGATGTATTATCATTTGATGTTACAACGTTGTTATCAGGAATTAAAACCTTAAGAAGTATATTTACAGGATTAATAGATAAGATTACTACAACACCAACCAAATGGTATCAAATATTCTCAACAACTAGAAGATAATCAATCTATATGTTACCATAAAAAACTTATCAAGATGGAAAAAATAACTTATAACAACATAAATGTTAGAAACAATTATGATTTAGTCGAAATCACTAAAGTTTAAGGAGGTATTTCCCAAATTGAAGTAATTTTTGACGTTGATGTTAACGGAATAGTTCAAGTATCAATAAATACTAAAACAACAGGCAAAGAACAACAGATTAAAATCAAAACTTCCAGTAATTTAACAGAAAATGAAATTAACTCTATTAATTAATAAAACCAAAACAAAAAACCAAGGATGTTGTTAAAGTTAGAAATCGAGTTAAAAACTTAATTTACTCTACTAATAAATCTATATTTATGTACTAAGCTATCAAATCAGAACAAATCCAACATTTATAAACAATACAAATAATCTAAAAAACCAAACTAAACGTCAATAGGAGTAAATATTGAACAATTAAGATCAATGTTAAAACAACTGATAGAAAGATCTAAGATATTAAACCAAACTATGTTCAATACTAAAACTAACAACTAAATAAATAAATTATATAAATTATTAGCCATTAACAAAATATCTGGATAACAAACAAATTAACAAAGCGGATTATAAATTTTCCATGATAGGTTATCTAAATTTTATTACCATAACTAATTCGGACTCAACATCCATGTTCGAAAATATAAATAAAACTACAATGTTACCAGAAAAAAGTCTAAGACCACTTATACCAAACCTTAATATAAAGAACTAACAATGACAAATGAAAACCTTCGATAACATATTTAATAATCATGATACTTCACAAGAAGTTTAATAAATACAAATAAAAAAAAGATTATGTCTTTAACATACATTAATAACTCAAAACAAATAAATGGAAAGAAAAACCGCTAGAACTGATCCTGATAATGGTTCTTGAACGTTTTAAATATAATACCGAACAATACCATTGTAACAGATTTAATTAATTATAAGAAATATGATATAATTTTAAGACAAGAAGATATCACAGTAAACATCCATGACCTTGTTGTTTAACAAAAAAAAGTAATAACAATTTTAGAAAATCTGTAATATAGTAATGAAAAATATTAACAACAACAAGATGTTAAAATTAAATTAAACCTCTTAATAAAAGAGGAATTACTTAATTACCACAACAAAAAAACAACTATAACATGAACATTGATTTCTTCACACGAACATTGATTCTATGAACATTCTGTATGTTAAGATAATTACTAAATCCCATAAATTTTATATTAGAGATGGTTCAAACTTACAACATGTTGTTCAATATTTAACC
>NZ_NXGO01000044.1:0-1152 GCF_002774925.1 Candidatus Hodgkinia cicadicola | reverse complement strand
TCAAATGATTGAGTTAATGTCGGTGTCTTACATAAACATTCGGTTTTATTCCTTGATCCGAATATCTTTGGACAAAACAGACCATCCATAATCGGTTTGCCATCATCATCAAAACTATTACCGTTGCGCGCGCGCGCGCGCGCGTGTGTGTGTGTGTGTGTCCTGAATCCTGAGAATTTGATGATGATGAATATGCTGATGCTGTGTTCTCTGTCTCTACGGTTTGTTGTTTGTGATGGTCCAGAATTTCTCCATAAATCTTGGTGTGTGTGGTAAAGATGTTCGATCGGTCGGCAGACCAGCAGCGTGACGTTGTGGGAAGATATCTTGAGTCTCTCAGAGATCGCCCCAAAATTGCCGGTGGTAATTATACTGGACGGCAATCTCACAAGTCTAGGACTGTTTTCGACCTGTTAGATATTGTCACTTCGTGCAAAGCGTCCTTTTAATTACAAATAACTTTTTGGTTCATTTTCGCGATTTCGCAAACATACTCGTAGCACGAGCGATATCATCGTTTGCGTACATTTTATCTGGTCACTCACATATAACATACTTACTAATTACTATTTAGTTACACTAGTAATTAACATAAAATTACCTAGCGTCTTTATTATTGCACATTTCTGTAACACTTTTACATCACTATATTCGTTAAAAATTCCTTAATGTAATGGTGTTTTTATAATATAAAGCAATAAATCTCAGATTAAGTAACAATTTTAGACTTGAAGTGTCATGTCTAACAAGGTTCGTGAAAACAAATGATTGACATTATAGTGATAAAAAACGGTTTTAACTGTCTTAGTTTGACGGTGTTATATAACTAATTACTGGAAAATTTTTGTACATGTCAAAATACGTTACTTCAGTTTATTCTGCACTAAAATCTTCCATTCTGTTTCCCAATTTGTGCTTGAAAAGCGTTTAATGTATCTGGACTATCACGTGTACATTGGTGTGCTTAACAAGGTTACAACACAAAACACGCATATTCCGTAAAATGTTGTTAGTAAATGGAATACAAAGACATAATTTCACGTCCGAACATTGTGATAGTTCTACTGTTATGTATCTCTTATTAGTGTGATGACTTTTAGCTGTAGAGCCGATTTCCCAGCCATTTGTAGCGAGGAACATGAGAACTCAGCT
>NZ_NXGO01000043.1:0-1154 GCF_002774925.1 Candidatus Hodgkinia cicadicola | reverse complement strand
CATGTCAATATTAGAAGTATGTACTGGTCTGTTTGGCCGTGGTCCAGGGTTTACACACTACTGTGGGCCTGACGTTTGACACCCCACGTTCAGGTAGACTCGAATTCCACTGAAGATGGCAGCCAGTGGTGCTGTTGAAACGTTTGGTTTGTTTGTAACCCCTGGACCACGGCCAAACAAACCGGTACATACTTCTAATTAGTACGATTAGTTTTCTGCATATTTTATATTATTAATTTTATTTAAAAGTGAAGCTTACATGTAGCTTATTTACGCAGATGAAATATGAGTCGAACATTAAACAATATTAAACAGTCATTTAATCATGTCAGGGAAAGCCCCAAAATATATATTATGTGAGTAAATAGATGATGACAGTACTACACACGCGCGCGCGCGCGCATAGTAATAAATCATAAAATTTGAATAATAAATTTTATTTTTAATATAAAATTAATCGATGTGAAATGAATCTTTTCCAGACAATAAATAACAATAACAAGATTTCAATAAATGAGATTCTTCTTCCAATAGAAGATAAAATATTTCATGATATAAATGCTTGTGGATAACCAGAATAACGACGAGGCATACCTCTTAAATTCCAAAAAATGCTGACGAAGGAAAGTCAAATTTACACCAATAAATGAAAACTAAAACAACATTTTTAATCAATTACATTTTTAAGGCAATCCTACGAATGTCAATGGATAATTCTACCCAAAATTGCAAGTACTGCACCTATTGATAAAACATAATGATAATGAGTTACAACATAATATGTGTCGTGTAAAATAATAACAATTGATGAATATGCCAAAATTACGCCAGTTCAACAACCAATAATGAATAAAAATACAAACCCTAATGCCCACAAATTTGAGGGTGAAATTTTAATTTATTTTTTATTTATTATCAAAATACCCTTATTCCACATTGGTGTCGGGTTACATCAACTACACTCTATACACAAATTTTTTCCATCTTACTCTATCCATTGACAATGTCTTCGCTTCACTCCAGACCAAGCTTCTTTCTCTCAAAATGTTTCCCATCATTCAATCCCAAGTCAGTCGCGGTCTTCCTCTCTTCTTTCTCCCCCCTGATTTTGCCTCCCAAACCTTCTTTACCATTCTATCACTATCCATTCTCTG
>NZ_NXGO01000042.1:0-33158 GCF_002774925.1 Candidatus Hodgkinia cicadicola | reverse complement strand
GGTCTCTACTTGTAGGCCGCATGGCGGTTCCAACAACATTGGCTCCAAGCCAATCTCCCAAGTCTACCCCAGCGAGCAAATGCGAGCCCAACCTCTCATGACATCGCTCGCATGCCAGCGAGCTGGTAACCTCCAACCCAATGGCAACCTAACAACCTCCGAACCACCAACCTCTAGCCGATACAAGCTGTCCATGTTCCAATCGGAAACATCAATGCCCCCTCCAGGGCCCCAACGTCCAACATTTGATATCAAAACTCCAACCCAACACCCATCTAACATCTTTAATCCCACCAATACCCCTGCTTATCTCAACACCTAAGCAAACCTATCCTTCACTATTCCTCTTACAACCTGTTCCAAACCAAATAACACCCATCAAACACGATCCTCCATCCAGATCTACTATCTGTTATACTTCTAACCTCCACCAAACACAACCACTATCTTGTTTAAGACTAAACCAACCGACAACAACCACTTTTCTCCATCTTCCCGATGCCCCAACCTCCCGGCATCAACAAAACATTCAATGCCAACATCGTGCAATTCCAAACAATTACCTAACCAAACAACCATGAATACCACCAACCAACAAACAAACAAAAACAAGCAAACAGGAATAAAACATCAAACCATCTCGGTTCTGAAATATCTAATGGGAATAAACCTAAAACAATTCATAATTGATGGAGTGAATTACCAAATCGATGAATGTTATGCACTAATAGGTCCATGAATTATAAAAGCTCAAATGCCATCCTGACAACATCCACATGCAACAACCCTATGTCTTTCAGAATTAGGAAGAGAAAAACCTTCAGAGATAATACTTAACCATTCACCATGCTTAGAATTCGACGAAACACCTCCATGTTGTTATTCTCTAATAAATTCCTGTTCAAACATCCTCATGGTTGGTCACATCCATCCAAGCTTCGAGACTGTAAAGTTCCTCAGAACATTCGTCAGTGTCGGTTGAATGGAATCAAGACCAATGTTGTCAATACCCTACAACAACAACCTCCGACCATCTATTAAACCTATAGGATCAAACTCTAACCAAAAAATCATAACATGAACACCGAAATCCACATCACAAACCTCCAAAACAATCAAAGATCTAACCATCATCAAACCCGATACAACAAAATTAACAATCGGATTTAACAAACTCATGCTAACAAACCTTGGTTTTAACATCAAAACAACCGTCCACAACTTAAGTCCACTCGAATGTCCCATAGCCAAACACCTAATCAAAAGACTACATTTACCCCCATCAAGCAAAGCAATAATGAACAAAATAAACTTCGTATTCCTACCAGATAAAAACCAACTCCTCTTCGAAATCAATCTCATTTGACCTCTCCAACCTAACACTCTCAACATCCTCATGTATTTGTTAAACAAAACAACTTCAAACTTAATACTTAATAGAGACCACTACATCAACAAATACCTAAGCAACCTAAACAAAACGATCTACTTAACTTGTGATCCGAAACACCACAACCTTTGACCCAAACAACCCAACAACCAACCAATAAAACTATTAAAACCACCCCAATCCAAACAAAACCAACAACCCAAATCTCCTAAATCATACTAGCTAACATATTAACACATATCTATTCATTTCAATGAAATCCCCAACCACATCCATTCAAACACATATTCATAAAATTAATAACAACCCCCATCCAACCATCCATATCCTACCCACACCCATATCTCCATATCAACCAACTTAACATCCATCTCGATCACAACACACACATCCCACTCCAAACAACACATTTATCCAATCGAATAACTCTCCACCACTCATATCTCTATCTCCTTTCATCCAACCACATCAACTCTCCTCATCAAACACATGCCACCCCACATCCCAACAACTAGCTTATAAACTAATACTTAAATAAACCCCATCCAAACAACCAAACCCACATACAACCCCATAAAACCCAATCTCCAACCAACCTCCACCCTCATAACAACTTCAACGATTCATACCACACGTTAGTGACTCATCCCACACCATCACAACAACAAGATCCTTATCTGTATCTTCGGTATCGAAACCATCAAACAAGTACATCGATGAACCTTAAAACCCACACATCTGAAACAACGATCCCTACCCGATATCACAAACCCCAATTAACACCTACCCAAACAAAATAACAACCTCCACTCCCAACCCCACCAACTGGTTAAGACCACCCCAACAACCACACATCCCAGATCCAGTAACACCAAACTAACAAGTTATTCCCATGGTTTCATGACCGAACCAAACATCCCAAGACATTAACCCAAACATGGATTAAATAACCAACCAAGATATCATCAAATAGTAGTCCCCGAAACTACTAATCACTATGATCTTTAAGATCTAAACCATCCTCCCAATCGATAACACTAAACCAACACCCAAGACAACCAATTCCAAAACTGAAACCAATCCAACCACCAAAACACTTCAGTATAAACCAAAATCAACTCAACCTCTTCATCTAATAAGCTTAACATAATTCAAGTATTAAACAAAACACCACATGTTCAATAGATTAACATCAAATCCCAACCAACCCATCTCTATCCAATACCATACCCCAAACAAACAAACCAACAAAAACAACATCCAAACGTTTTACCCACAATATACTAAACCAATTCTTAACAACATCCTAACTTCCGAATACATCAAAGACTTGACCAAACCAACATGAACTCTAATATCTATAACAAATATTTCGAACTCATATCGATAACATCAGAGTGATAGCAACATCAACATCCAACCACCTAACCTCTCTCTAAGAATTAAACACAAACCCAACAGTAGTCTTAATACAATCAATCAAAACTCTAGACCTTATACCCATGAATTACCAGAACAAAACTAAACCAACCTGAACGTTGGAATTCAACAACAAAAACATACCACAAATAACCAACATATTCAAGCAATTAACAAGAAAACCCCAACCACAACAACATCTTTAATAATTCACCTCAACCTTATCAAAGAAATCCAAACCGAACAACAATCCCCGATATTAAACCCAACATACCTGAAACCATCAATCAAATATTAAACAATAACATTAACAACACCCACCAATCCCCTTACAACTTCAACCAACTACTTTTACCACAAGAAACAGATATAAGATACCATGTTGTCATCGGATGTTGACATGTTACTAACCAATAACAACAAATACACCTACATAAACTACCAACATTCCTATAGTTGTAGTCAATCAACTAAACGTTGGATAAATTCCCACGTAATCAATCGATCGCTAGTCCAAACAACCACTCCTCACATCAATCCATGAACTAACATGTTGTTTATGTTATCACAAGATAATCATCTAACAAACCAACATCCCAACCCCAACACATTAAACAACCCAAGATCCTGATAGTGGTTATAACTTCCTTAGACTTAAAACTTAACAACAAAATCTCCAACAACCTTATCACTTAAAACCTCTCAAGATCCTAACCATTACTACAACGTAGTTGCCGATATAACACATCTAACCAACAAAATCTATATTGAAATTACCATCATGAACCTAAATTCATACATCAAAGCTATTATGCTAATACTAAAACCATCAACCAAACAACAACGTCCAACATCCTGTTGTCACTTTATCCCAAACCACCAATCTATATCCGATCCCAGACACAAGTCCAATGGTGTTCTCCATCACATGATTCAACCCCACCAACATCAAACCAACTCCCAAAAAAACCAACATCTCCATGAAACACATCCTAACCTCCAACCCAAGAAGATCTGATCGAAGTACTAAACGAAACCCAACAACACATCAAACCTCTTATAGGTTACCATCCCCAACATCCTGTCAAAAACACAACACATTCCACCTCCTCAAACGAACACCAAACCTAATCAGTACCTACCTGTTGTTAAACATCTCACATTACTAACCAAACATCAACGTAATCATTCCCACCTCCATTATCCCATTGTAACCTCCCCAACCATAACAACACCCACCTCCCGCATCCGACAACCACCACATCGACATCGAAACATCCAACAACCAATCACATCTGATTACCAAAGAAAACAACCCAACAAAAATCCATCATCTACCTCCAACAAAAAAACATCCAACCCATTACTCCAACCTCCAATCAAACCAACCAATCTAAGTCTTAGAGAAATGACTATAACTTCTCTACCCAAACACACCATCTAACGATCTGGAGATCTTACTGAAACAGATCATACCTCCAAATCCCCAAACCTCCATCCAACATCATAAATGTGCATGTTGTTCCTCCCAAGCCACATCCCAACCAGACCTAGAATTCTACCTACTCAAATTCATACCCTCTATCCTCCATCCCACAACATCTTCCGAACCAACACCCACCACCCAACAAACTGATAAACAACATCCCATCAAACACAAAAACCAACCCCCAACCTAATAACTATAATAAACATAATGTTATATTCTATGTATTGGATTAAAACACTAACCACCACAACGTTCGAATCCCATCCCCAATTAAAAGATAAACAATCCCATATATAAAGTATTAACTCCGACACCAACCTCCTCAACCCAATCCAACAAAGCCTAACCCTCTAACAGAGTTCCTATGACCCCTAAACCTCTCTCAAACACCGATCCTCCAAACCATCCAACCTTTCAAACATTACCAACTAAAACCTTTCAAATCCAACTTCATCTAAAACCCCACACAACCCAATCTAAACCCAACAAAACTAACAACAACACCCCAACCCCCGAACACCCCTCATCATCAAGTAAACATCACCCAAATCCCTCCTCACAGACCTCTTAACTACCCTCTCAATTCCATCCTCTTAACCTCTCAACATCCAAACATCCAAACATCCCCACCATCGAACCTCATTACCCCATCCCACAACCCCATCTTTACCTCCCAATCTCAACCCACATACCAATTACACATTCAACTTAACTAAACCCAACACCCTCAAACAAACATCCATCTACACATCACACCATCCGAACATTTTACCCCCATCCATGAACATCTCCCCAAACACCCATCCCAACATCATGGTTATAACCCAAACCTCCACTTAAATCAACCCACTTAATCCCCAACCAACCTCCTTGTTCCCAACAACCAACACCAAACCACCCCTCCATCCATCAATCAATTACCTACCAACTCCAACAACCATCTTACCCATCTAAACATCTCATCATACTAAGCATCAAACCTCCCAACATCCATAACCTCCACCAACAACTTACTCCCATCTCATTTAAACACTCCCAACCCAGTCAACCTGTTGTAAATCAAACTGATTAATCCCTCCTTCCCTAAGAAGGACAGACCTACACGATCCAAACCTAACACCCATCAACCTCCCATCTCTTCTAAACGAGATACCCACCTCTTCCCTAACCAATCCAAACGGCCAAGCCAACAACCTCCAACCTCTAGATCCAACACCAACCAATCTCCAACATCCAATCCGACCTTGAACCATTTCTCCCAAACAACCCTCCTCATGACCTTCTCCTGTTCCCACCCTTCCAACCTCCAACCACCTCTTCTCCAACCTTCAAACACCTCAGACATCTCCAATCCCGACATCTTCAAACGTCCAACATCCATGCTGCCTTGCAGCCTAATTACTACACCCAAAACAAATACCTCTATTCCCAACTTCCAACACCCACCAACGCCAAACCAACACACCATGGTCCTCCTCAAACGGATCTTACCATCAGAACTACCAAACTCTCAAACAAATCAAACAAGAACATAATCCTGTTGTTACTACCAAAAACAACCCGTAATCATTAGTTCAACAGCCATTCCATTAAAACTCCCAAGAATACCATTCGATAAACCCACAGAACACGATTTCCATCCCTAACCAACCGCATTAACATCTCCAACACATACTACCAAACACAAATCCAACAACCTACATCAGTAAAACAAGACCTAACCAACACCCACACCTCACATCGACATCCCAACACAGCAACACCCTACGAGACAACCCCATCCCAACCCTCATCACTACCATAGAAACCTACCGACCCATATCTCTAACCAACTGAAACCTCCCCACACTTAACATTAACTACCAAGAGGTATACAACAACATCGTGGACATATACCCTCCAACCTCTCTATTACAAACTTATTAAAATCCTACCTTGGTTATTCATGTTGTACTTATAAACCCTCCTATCAACCCCCAAACATCTACAACATCCCTCTCATAAACCAAACACCCACATGTTCCTTCAAACAAAACTCATACCCACCTCCCTGATCTACACACACCGATCCAACAAGATCCCATCCCCATCCACCCATAGCATCAGCATCCCATCTATCAATCCAAATCCTTACAACAAAACAACTGTCTATGTTAACTCCAAAATCCCAACAAATCCAGAAGATTACCATCCACCAACATCCGAAACAAACCAAACAACCCGATCCCCCCTGAGGATTACCCTCATCCCCTCTGAACCACCCTCACCCTAAAACGACCAAGAACCAACCTCAACTCCATCCCCAACCTTCCCATCTACCCGTTGCCTCCAACAAACAAACCATCCCCCAAACACATTAACCCTCTCCCAATCCACAAACTCATCATCAACTGGCTTCCTCAATGAAGCCCAAACCATCTCCATCCATGTTGTTTCAACCAACCTAACAACTCTCTTCCATCCCAAACATCCTCCTCCCAACTCAATCCCATCTAATCCCATCTCCTCCTCTCATAACCAAACCTGTTCTCTCTCCATCCTACAATCACTCTCCTATTACCTAATCCTATCTAGAAATACCAACATCCAAAACAAACTCCAACCACCCAACATAGATGACTCCAACCTCTTATCATAATTCTCCATCCTTCCATATCTCTATCCCAACCTAATCCCCTTCCATTTCAAACCCAAACAACCCACTCTCCCTCCATCAAACATCCCAACACACCCTCCAACAATCCCTACTACAACCCTATACTCATCCATCCTCCTATTAAACATCTACAACAACATCCAACCTCCTTCTAACCCTCTCAACAAACACTCAACCTCCGAACTACCCATCATTAAACTCAATTAACCTACCCGATATACAATAGACATAACCAAACATCAAGAAGTCAACACCGTAACATCCGAACTCTAAACAACCCCTTTCTAACAACATCCACAACATTTCACCACCATCCCCAACAAACCAAAGATAAACAACACGAAACCCATGCCAACTACCTCCATGATAGTGAACAAAAACCTCATCAACCGAACCCAATCAACCTCCAAACAACTAATTATCTCAACAAAATGAACAAAATATAACCAAACAACCCACCATCATAAGTCCCATCCCAAACACCAAATAATCCAACAAACATCTACATCTCCCAACAAATATCCAAAGATATCCTCCCAAATCCCCAACCTCAACAAACTTACACCAATTACTTCCCGATTAACCCCACCCCAACAAAGTGATCCCTATTACCATAAAACAACACCAACACCCATGAACAATTAACCCAATCCATCCCCCTACCCCAACATCTAACATCCTATATTTCATCCCCATACTTCTCTTAACCAAATCATAACAACTCCATCACACAATCCCCATTAACCCCGATATTAACAACCATCCCCCGTTAGCATAGACCTTTCCCATACATCACAACACATACCAACCACAACATAAAAATGACAAAACAAACCAACCTCACTACTGATCTCAAGTCATTAATCCTCAAACATTTAGACTCCGGAAGTCTAGAACTCATAAGCTTAATTAACTCAACCAAAACCATCCTAACATCATGGATAGAAAAACTAAATAAACTAACATGTTCAAGGTTCGGAAACAACCACCTCACTAAGAGATTAAACCTAATCCTAGCCCTCATCTGAGGCCTCTGTTGTACACTATTAACTTGATATTGACTATTCCATGTTTAATCAAAAACAACAACAACCATAAACACATCGAAATCTCATAGTCCAAAGACCATCATCGATGTTCAACCCCAACCGACCATCATCCCATCCGTCAACCCCCTCATAGCACCCCATCCCTAATAATATACCACAACATCTCTCCGAATCCATCACTATCCTCCCATCAACCAAAACAAACTCATCCCCACCCTATCTGGCTCCTATCAACATAACCAAACGTTGGCTCACAACACCCACACCCCAAACATTCTTGAATAAAACCATCAGTTCAAACCCTCAACCAATTATCTCAACCTCCATTCATGGGACCACATACCCCAACACCATCGATCCCAACCCCTACCAACCTCTACCAACAAGTAAACACAACCTCAAACCTCCATGGCATCGTCCAAATGCCAACGTTCTGACCAACCTCCAACGAACCCAATCGAACCTACATCGATGGACCACCATCGACATCTCAACCGATTCAAGGATCCAATCTCCTCAACCTCCCAACACATCTTAATCCCAACGTCCAACATCCCATCCCTGTTGCCAACGAAAACCCGAAACATCCCGTTTCCAACGTTCCATCCTCAGAAACCGACAACCCAAACCCCGATGATCACCCTCCACGAAGGGTGTAACACCAGATGAGGAACTTGACCTGATGGTCCCATCCGAACTGCCATCGATCTAAACCTTCAACCTCAAACTCCGTCTACCTACCACAACGTTGCCAACGTCCACCTCCGTAGCCAACGTCCGAACCTCAACACTGACCTCTTCTCCTCCAATCTGCTAATCCCAACCTGACTTCGATAAACTGTTAACCAAACCCCAACGTCCACCCTCCAAACGTTGGATCAACCCCCACCTCATCCAACCAACATCGGCATGATCAATGACTCTTAATCGATGGATGTTGTGACAACATTTGGAACCAACACCAACATCCCACCGAACCCCAATCAACAACACCATAGTTATACTGACCGGTTCAAACCTCCAACCAACGGTCGTTGCCAACATCCTAGAGACCATCCTCCGAACATCATAACTTCTCATCGAGCACAAGCGAGATGACCTCCACCAAGCTAAACCAAGCTGAATCCTAACTCATCTCATGACCCCAACAATCTCAAATCTCCCAACCACAACACATGGTTCCAACACAACGATCCCATCCTTGACCCCATTTCATCTACCCGAACCCAACCTTGTTGCTAAACAACCCAGGGTCAAGGATCACCCCCATCTACCATCTGACACCTCCGTGTTGCCAACATCCGTCCGATCCTTCCATCGACTACCCACTTAAACTCGGCTTCCGTCTAAGGAAACGAGTTCAGATCCAACGTCCGATCACCACAAGCCAACACCCACCGACATCATTACAACAACCCATCATCATAACTCCAAACAAAACAAACATGAAAACAACACCGAAGACCACCGTCCCATCCATTATTCAAATTAAAATCCAACCTCCGACCTCCAAACAACACCCAACTAACTCACATAAAACGACCACGAAGATCACCTCGTTGTCCATAACCCATCTCCAACCTAGACGTTGTCCCAACCCACTGCTAACAAACGACCAACCCAAACATTCTAACGAACCTAAATCTTGGCCATCCCCAACCCCCATCCTCTCAACCAATACTGAAAGCCAAACCATCCCGTTCTCACTCCACCCTCTACCCGATTACTCCAACATCTTTCCAACCTTCGAACAAATTACCATCCAACCCCATTACAAGGTTCCATTCGACTGCCGATATACCAACGTTCGATCAAATTCTAAGCAACCCAACCTCCAACCCCATCCTATCAACACTTCTATCCCAAAACGATACCATCTCATGGTTCCTGATCACAAAATTCTAATGGTAACTACTCCTCATAATCCAACCATCACAATATCGAACAAAATCCTCAGAACAACATCTTATGGACTACATCCGATCACGGATTGTATACATCTAAACAAAGTGGTAGCCAACGCCCATGACCTCCTAGATCAAACCTCATAGTTGCCACCCCAATCTCATGTTCAAGCACAACAGCTTGACCCTTCTTCAGACGAATAGCAGACTTAGCATGATGTCCTGTTGTTAGCTGATATCTCACACATACCTCTCCAACACCCATACAACGTTATCCCAACCTCCATCTACCATCGACATCCCCACCAACTCTACAGCACATCCCACATCCATAACTTGACATTTACCTCTACATCATCCTTAATATACTTGGATCTTGTAAAGGTATAACAACCTATACCCGCAATAACAAGATCCATCTGATAACGAAGAGCTTGATCCTGGCTCAGAACGAATGCTGGCGGCAGGCCTAACACATGCAAGTCGAGCGAACAACCACATCAAGGTTGTTAGCGGCAAACGGGTGAGTAACACGTAAGGATCTACCTCGTTCCACAGGACAGTGAAGAGAAATCTTCGGTAATACTGTATGATTCCAAGATTTTGGTAAAGATTTCGATCGGAACAAGATGAACTTGCGGTAGATTAGCTAGTTGGTGAGATAAAAGCCCACCAAGGCCAAGATCTATAGCTGGTCTGGAAGGATGGACAGCCACATTGGGACTGAGACAAGGCCCAACCCTCTAAGGAGGGCAGCAGTGAGGAATATTGGACAATGGGCGAAAGCCTGATCCAGCCATGCCGCATGAGTGACCGAAGGTCCATGTGACTGTAAAACTCTTAAGCCAACGAACTAATGATGATAGCTTGGTGAACAAGCTCCGGCCAACTTCGTGCCAGCAGCCGCGGTAATACGAGGGGAGCGAGTGTTGTTCGGTATTATTGGGCGTAAAGGGTGTTCAGGTTGTTCAATAAGTTGACTCTTAAATCTTGAGGCCCAACCTCATTCATGGGGTCAATACTGTTGACCTAGAGCTTATAAGGGACGAATGGAATTCCAAGTGTAGAGGTGAAATTCGTTGATACTTGGAGGAACACCAGAGGCGAAAGCGATTCGTCATACTAAGCTGACACTGAAGACACGAAAGCATGGGGAGCAAACAGGATTAGATACCCTGGTAGTCCATGCCCTAAACGATGAGTGCTAACAGTCTAGAGCCAACTTGTTGGCCAAATGCAAGGACCTTACGTCCGAGCATCCAACAAAGCTTATCGGTCTCAACATTGTACAGCTAACGCATTAAGCACTCCGCCTGGGTATTACGACCGCAAGGTTAAAACTCAAAGGAATTGACGGAGACCCGCACAAGCGGTGGAGCATGTGGTTTAATTCGAAGCTACACGAAGAACCTTACCAGCCCTTGACATACCATGGCCAACCATCCTGGAAACAGGATGTTGTTCAAGTTAAACCCTTGAAATGCCAGGAACAGGTGCTGCATGGCTGTTGTCAGTTCGTGTCGTGAGATGTATGGTTAAGTCCCAAAACGAACACAACCCTCACCCATAGTTGCCATAAACACAATTGGGTTCTCTATGGGTACTGCTAACGTAAGTTAGAGGAAGGTGAGGACCACAACAAGTCATCATGGCCCTTATGGGCTGGGCCACACACATGCTACAATGGTGGTTACAAAGAGCCGCAACGTTGTGAGGCCGAGCAAATCTCCAAAGACCATCTCAGTCCGGATTGTACTCTGCAACCCGAGTACATGAAGTAGGAATCGCTAGTAATCGTGGATCAGCATGCCACGGTGAATACGTTCTCGGGTCTTGTACACACCGCCCGTCACACCATGGGAGCTTCGCTCCGATCGAAGTCAAGTTACCCTTGACCACATCTTGGCAAGTGACCGAGGTGAAGTCGTAACAAGGTAGCCGTAGGTGAACCTGTGGCTGAAACACAACAAATGAATCGGTCTCTAGTTGAGATCAAAACCAACAACCTCTGACAACCCAACGTTGTTACATCAATGAAACCAACAACTTCTGACAACCCACCGTTGTTACACCAATCGAAGTACCATCCTCTTAATAGAAAGAATAACCCAATGTGGGAGGATTCATCCGACCACGAACCAATATGTTATTGGGACATATAGCATCCGGTGGATGCCTAGGTGTACTCGGAACGAGCTTATGTTGACCAGATGAAACGTAAGCAACATCCCAACGTCATAACCGTTGGACCAACGCCAACACAGAGAACTGAAACATCTTAGTACCTGTAGGAACAGGAATAATATAGATTTCGTTAGTAGCAGCGAGCGAAACCGAACCAGGCCAACACACACAACTTACTTGTAATGTTCATCTGGAATGATGAGCCAACATGGTGACAACCCACCCATTACAACATTTTGTTGTGTCCGAAAGTAAGACGAGCCATGACAAGCTCGTCCGAAGATAGGAGAACCACCTTCTAAGCCTAAACACCGAGTAACAACCGATAGTGAACTAGTACCGTGAGGGAACGGTGAAACAGAACCCGAACAGGGTAGTGAAACAGATCCTGAAACCGGATGCCAACAAGCAGTCGGAGGGTCCAAAGACCTGACGACGTACCTTTTGCATAATGGGTCAACGAGTTACTGTCGCAAGCGAAGCCAACACAACCAGGCGAAGCGAAAGCAAGTCCACAAAGGGCATCAATAAGTTTGCGGCATTAAACCCGAAACCGAGTGATCTAACCATGGACAGATTGAAGGATGATAAACATCATCCGAAGGATCGAACCCGTACGTGTTGCAAAACGTTGGGATGATCTGTGGTTAGGAGTGAAAGACCAATCAAACTCGGAGATAGCTGGTTCTCTGCGAAACCTATGTAGGTAGGTCGTTAGGCCAAGACAGGTAGGGGTAGAGCACTAGATAAGAGTAACCAAGTTCTGATCTCGGCCAATCTTAACTAAACTCCGAATACTACCTGTTATTACCGAACAATCACACCATGAGCTCTAACGTCCATGGTGGAGAGGGTAACAACCCAGACCCCGGATCGAGGTCCTTAAATCCATGTTAAGTGAGAAAGGTTAACAACGTCCGATGCCGGTTAGGATGTAGACTCAGAAGCGGCCATCATCTAAGGAAAGCGTAACAGCTCACTAACCTCCAACGTTGTGGCCGAAAATGTAACGGGACTAAACATGGTACCGAAGTCAGGGGCATTGCATCAGCAATGCGGTAGCAGAGCATTCTGCATGGCATGGAAGGTTGGTCGTGAGGCCAACTGGAGCCTCCAGAAGCGAGAATGTTGACATGAGTAACGATAATTGAAAGCAAGAACCTTTCACGCCGAAAGGTTAAGGTTTCCTGTTTGAAGTCGATCTGAACAGGGTTAGCCGGTCCCTAAGGTAAAGCGCAAGCGCATAGCCGATGGCAACTACGTTAATATTCGTAGGCCAATTCTGGATGACCTGTCATTATGTTGAAGGGAAACGATTGGATTAAACCCCTTTCAGCCGATCTGACAGCAAGAAAAAATCCAGATGATTGACCGTACCTCAAACCGACACTGGTAACCAGGTAGAGTATACCAAGGCGTCAGAGATAACTATGTTGAAGGAACTCGGCAAATTGTATGTGTAACTTCGGAACAAACATAACCCGTTGCCATAACCAATGGGTGTAACTGAAATGGGGAAGGCGACTGTTTACCAAAAACACAGGACTCTGCCAAATCGTAAGATGACGTATAGAGTCTGACGCCTGCCCGGTGCTGACAAGCAAAATCCCAAGTATGTCCAACCAACATGCCAAAGTATAAGCTCCAGTAAACGGCGGCCGTAACTATAACGGTCCAAAGGTAGCGAAACCCCTTGTCGGGTAAGTTCCGACCAGCATGAATGGCGTAACGACCTTCCCGCTGTCTCCAACATAGACTCAGTGAAATTGAAATCCTCGTGAAGATGCGAGGTACTTACGGCAAGACGGAAAGACCCCGTGCACCTTTACTGCAACCTTGTATTGCCAATGGCACGTTGTATGTGTAGAGTAAATGGCTGGCGATGACCCTCCTGCCCAAGCAGGAGTCGAGCCATCAATGAAACACCATTCGAACAACATCCCATGGCTATACTTCAGCCTTGCCAACCAAGGTGAAGGACATTGCAAGGCGGGTAGTTTGACTGGGACGGTCACCTCCCAAAAAGTAACAGAGGTGTGCACAAGGTAGGCTCATGACGGTTGGAAATCGTCAGTAGAGTACAATGGCATATGCCTGCCGAAGACTGCGAGACAGACATGTCAAGCAGAGACGAAAGTCGGTCATAGTGATCCAACAGAACCGTGTGGAAGGACTGTTGCCAACGGATAAAAGGTACGCCGGGGATAACAGGCTAATAGCTCCCAAGAGTTCTTATCGACGGAGCTGCTTGGCACCTCGATGTCGACTCATCGCATCCTGGGGCTGAACAAGGTCCCAAGGGTATGGCTGTTCGCCATTTAAAGCGGTACGTGAGTTGGGTTCAGAACGTCGCAAGACAGTTCGGTCCCTATCTGCCGTAAGTCCAAGGGTATTGACAAGACCTGTCTCCAGTACGAGAGGACCGAGATGGACATACCTCTGGTCTCCCTGTTGTCGTTGCCAACCGGCATAGCAGGATAGCTAAGTATGGAACAGATAACAGCTGAATGCATCTAAGCCGGAAGCTGACTTGAAGACCGATACCCTATTAAGCACCGTGACAGACCATCACGTCGATAGATCAAGTGTGTAAGTGCGGCAACGCACTCAGCTAATTGATACTAACCGTTCGAAACCAACCAAACATATTAAACTAATATACTTAACCGCCAAGGCCAACCAAGATCATCGGCCAACACCAAGGTAACTAACCCCGATGGTCTCTACTTGTAGGCCGCATGGCGGTTCCAACAACATTGGCTCCAAGCCAATCTCCCAAGTCTACCCCAGCGAGCAAATGCGAGCCCAACCTCTCATGACATCGCTCGCATGCCAGCGAGCTGGTAACCTCCAACCCAATGGCAACCTAACAACCTCCGAACCACCAACCTCTAGCCGATACAAGCTGTCCATGTTCCAATCGGAAACATCAATGCCCCCTCCAGGGCCCCAACGTCCAACATCCCATCCCTGTTGCCAACGAAAACCCGAAACATCCCGTTTCCAACGTTCCATCCTCAGAAACCGACAACCCAAACCCCGATGATCACCCTCCACGAAGGGTGTAACACCAGATGAGGAACTTGACCTGATGGTCCCATCCGAACTGCCATCGATCTAAACCTTCAACCTCAAACTCCGTCTACCTACCACAACGTTGCCAACGTCCACCTCCGTAGCCAACGTCCGAACCTCAACACTGACCTCTTCTCCTCCAATCTGCTAATCCCAACCTGACTTCGATAAACTGTTAACCAAACCCCAACGTCCACCCTCCAAACGTTGGATCAACCCCCACCTCATCCAACCAACATCGGCATGATCAATGACTCTTAATCGATGGATGTTGTGACAACATTTGGAACCAACACCAACATCCCACCGAACCCCAATCAACAACACCATAGTTATACTGACCGGTTCAAACCTCCAACCAACGGTCGTTGCCAACATCCTAGAGACCATCCTCCGAACATCATAACTTCTCATCGAGCACAAGCGAGATGACCTCCACCAAGCTAAACCAAGCTGAATCCTAACTCATCTCATGACCCCAACAATCTCAAATCTCCCAACCACAACACATGGTTCCAACACAACGATCCCATCCTTGACCCCATTTCATCTACCCGAACCCAACCTTGTTGCTAAACAACCCAGGGTCAAGGATCACCCCCATCTACCATCTGACACCTCCGTGTTGCCAACATCCGTCCGATCCTTCCATCGACTACCCACTTAAACTCGGCTTCCGTCTAAGGAAACGAGTTCAGATCCAACGTCCGATCACCACAAGCCAACACCCACCGACATCATTACAACAACCCATCATCATAACTCCAAACAAAACAAACATGAAAACAACACCGAAGACCACCGTCCCATCCATTATTCAAATTAAAATCCAACCTCCGACCTCCAAACAACACCCAACTAACTCACATAAAACGACCACGAAGATCACCTCGTTGTCCATAACCCATCTCCAACCTAGACGTTGTCCCAACCCACTGCTAACAAACGACCAACCCAAACATTCTAACGAACCTAAATCTTGGCCATCCCCAACCCCCATCCTCTCAACCAATACTGAAAGCCAAACCATCCCGTTCTCACTCCACCCTCTACCCGATTACTCCAACATCTTTCCAACCTTCGAACAAATTACCATCCAACCCCATTACAAGGTTCCATTCGACTGCCGATATACCAACGTTCGATCAAATTCTAAGCAACCCAACCTCCAACCCCATCCTATCAACACTTCTATCCCAAAACGATACCATCTCATGGTTCCTGATCACAAAATTCTAATGGTAACTACTCCTCATAATCCAACCATCACAATATCGAACAAAATCCTCAGAACAACATCTTATGGACTACATCCGATCACGGATTGTATACATCTAAACAAAGTGGTAGCCAACGCCCATGACCTCCTAGATCAAACCTCATAGTTGCCACCCCAATCTCATGTTCAAGCACAACAGCTTGACCCTTCTTCAGACGAATAGCAGACTTAGCATGATGTCCTGTTGTTAGCTGATATCTCACACATACCTCTCCAACACCCATACAACGTTATCCCAACCTCCATCTACCATCGACATCCCCACCAACTCTACAGCACATCCCACATCCATAACTTGACATTTACCTCTACATCATCCTTAATATACTTGGATCTTGTAAAGGTATAACAACCTATACCCGCAATAACAAGATCCATCTGATAACGAAGAGCTTGATCCTGGCTCAGAACGAATGCTGGCGGCAGGCCTAACACATGCAAGTCGAGCGAACAACCACATCAAGGTTGTTAGCGGCAAACGGGTGAGTAACACGTAAGGATCTACCTCGTTCCACAGGACAGTGAAGAGAAATCTTCGGTAATACTGTATGATTCCAAGATTTTGGTAAAGATTTCGATCGGAACAAGATGAACTTGCGGTAGATTAGCTAGTTGGTGAGATAAAAGCCCACCAAGGCCAAGATCTATAGCTGGTCTGGAAGGATGGACAGCCACATTGGGACTGAGACAAGGCCCAACCCTCTAAGGAGGGCAGCAGTGAGGAATATTGGACAATGGGCGAAAGCCTGATCCAGCCATGCCGCATGAGTGACCGAAGGTCCATGTGACTGTAAAACTCTTAAGCCAACGAACTAATGATGATAGCTTGGTGAACAAGCTCCGGCCAACTTCGTGCCAGCAGCCGCGGTAATACGAGGGGAGCGAGTGTTGTTCGGTATTATTGGGCGTAAAGGGTGTTCAGGTTGTTCAATAAGTTGACTCTTAAATCTTGAGGCCCAACCTCATTCATGGGGTCAATACTGTTGACCTAGAGCTTATAAGGGACGAATGGAATTCCAAGTGTAGAGGTGAAATTCGTTGATACTTGGAGGAACACCAGAGGCGAAAGCGATTCGTCATACTAAGCTGACACTGAAGACACGAAAGCATGGGGAGCAAACAGGATTAGATACCCTGGTAGTCCATGCCCTAAACGATGAGTGCTAACAGTCTAGAGCCAACTTGTTGGCCAAATGCAAGGACCTTACGTCCGAGCATCCAACAAAGCTTATCGGTCTCAACATTGTACAGCTAACGCATTAAGCACTCCGCCTGGGTATTACGACCGCAAGGTTAAAACTCAAAGGAATTGACGGAGACCCGCACAAGCGGTGGAGCATGTGGTTTAATTCGAAGCTACACGAAGAACCTTACCAGCCCTTGACATACCATGGCCAACCATCCTGGAAACAGGATGTTGTTCAAGTTAAACCCTTGAAATGCCAGGAACAGGTGCTGCATGGCTGTTGTCAGTTCGTGTCGTGAGATGTATGGTTAAGTCCCAAAACGAACACAACCCTCACCCATAGTTGCCATAAACACAATTGGGTTCTCTATGGGTACTGCTAACGTAAGTTAGAGGAAGGTGAGGACCACAACAAGTCATCATGGCCCTTATGGGCTGGGCCACACACATGCTACAATGGTGGTTACAAAGAGCCGCAACGTTGTGAGGCCGAGCAAATCTCCAAAGACCATCTCAGTCCGGATTGTACTCTGCAACCCGAGTACATGAAGTAGGAATCGCTAGTAATCGTGGATCAGCATGCCACGGTGAATACGTTCTCGGGTCTTGTACACACCGCCCGTCACACCATGGGAGCTTCGCTCCGATCGAAGTCAAGTTACCCTTGACCACATCTTGGCAAGTGACCGAGGTGAAGTCGTAACAAGGTAGCCGTAGGTGAACCTGTGGCTGAAACACAACAAATGAATCGGTCTCTAGTTGAGATCAAAACCAACAACCTCTGACAACCCAACGTTGTTACATCAATGAAACCAACAACTTCTGACAACCCACCGTTGTTACACCAATCGAAGTACCATCCTCTTAATAGAAAGAATAACCCAATGTGGGAGGATTCATCCGACCACGAACCAATATGTTATTGGGACATATAGCATCCGGTGGATGCCTAGGTGTACTCGGAACGAGCTTATGTTGACCAGATGAAACGTAAGCAACATCCCAACGTCATAACCGTTGGACCAACGCCAACACAGAGAACTGAAACATCTTAGTACCTGTAGGAACAGGAATAATATAGATTTCGTTAGTAGCAGCGAGCGAAACCGAACCAGGCCAACACACACAACTTACTTGTAATGTTCATCTGGAATGATGAGCCAACATGGTGACAACCCACCCATTACAACATTTTGTTGTGTCCGAAAGTAAGACGAGCCATGACAAGCTCGTCCGAAGATAGGAGAACCACCTTCTAAGCCTAAACACCGAGTAACAACCGATAGTGAACTAGTACCGTGAGGGAACGGTGAAACAGAACCCGAACAGGGTAGTGAAACAGATCCTGAAACCGGATGCCAACAAGCAGTCGGAGGGTCCAAAGACCTGACGACGTACCTTTTGCATAATGGGTCAACGAGTTACTGTCGCAAGCGAAGCCAACACAACCAGGCGAAGCGAAAGCAAGTCCACAAAGGGCATCAATAAGTTTGCGGCATTAAACCCGAAACCGAGTGATCTAACCATGGACAGATTGAAGGATGATAAACATCATCCGAAGGATCGAACCCGTACGTGTTGCAAAACGTTGGGATGATCTGTGGTTAGGAGTGAAAGACCAATCAAACTCGGAGATAGCTGGTTCTCTGCGAAACCTATGTAGGTAGGTCGTTAGGCCAAGACAGGTAGGGGTAGAGCACTAGATAAGAGTAACCAAGTTCTGATCTCGGCCAATCTTAACTAAACTCCGAATACTACCTGTTATTACCGAACAATCACACCATGAGCTCTAACGTCCATGGTGGAGAGGGTAACAACCCAGACCCCGGATCGAGGTCCTTAAATCCATGTTAAGTGAGAAAGGTTAACAACGTCCGATGCCGGTTAGGATGTAGACTCAGAAGCGGCCATCATCTAAGGAAAGCGTAACAGCTCACTAACCTCCAACGTTGTGGCCGAAAATGTAACGGGACTAAACATGGTACCGAAGTCAGGGGCATTGCATCAGCAATGCGGTAGCAGAGCATTCTGCATGGCATGGAAGGTTGGTCGTGAGGCCAACTGGAGCCTCCAGAAGCGAGAATGTTGACATGAGTAACGATAATTGAAAGCAAGAACCTTTCACGCCGAAAGGTTAAGGTTTCCTGTTTGAAGTCGATCTGAACAGGGTTAGCCGGTCCCTAAGGTAAAGCGCAAGCGCATAGCCGATGGCAACTACGTTAATATTCGTAGGCCAATTCTGGATGACCTGTCATTATGTTGAAGGGAAACGATTGGATTAAACCCCTTTCAGCCGATCTGACAGCAAGAAAAAATCCAGATGATTGACCGTACCTCAAACCGACACTGGTAACCAGGTAGAGTATACCAAGGCGTCAGAGATAACTATGTTGAAGGAACTCGGCAAATTGTATGTGTAACTTCGGAACAAACATAACCCGTTGCCATAACCAATGGGTGTAACTGAAATGGGGAAGGCGACTGTTTACCAAAAACACAGGACTCTGCCAAATCGTAAGATGACGTATAGAGTCTGACGCCTGCCCGGTGCTGACAAGCAAAATCCCAAGTATGTCCAACCAACATGCCAAAGTATAAGCTCCAGTAAACGGCGGCCGTAACTATAACGGTCCAAAGGTAGCGAAACCCCTTGTCGGGTAAGTTCCGACCAGCATGAATGGCGTAACGACCTTCCCGCTGTCTCCAACATAGACTCAGTGAAATTGAAATCCTCGTGAAGATGCGAGGTACTTACGGCAAGACGGAAAGACCCCGTGCACCTTTACTGCAACCTTGTATTGCCAATGGCACGTTGTATGTGTAGAGTAAATGGCTGGCGATGACCCTCCTGCCCAAGCAGGAGTCGAGCCATCAATGAAACACCATTCGAACAACATCCCATGGCTATACTTCAGCCTTGCCAACCAAGGTGAAGGACATTGCAAGGCGGGTAGTTTGACTGGGACGGTCACCTCCCAAAAAGTAACAGAGGTGTGCACAAGGTAGGCTCATGACGGTTGGAAATCGTCAGTAGAGTACAATGGCATATGCCTGCCGAAGACTGCGAGACAGACATGTCAAGCAGAGACGAAAGTCGGTCATAGTGATCCAACAGAACCGTGTGGAAGGACTGTTGCCAACGGATAAAAGGTACGCCGGGGATAACAGGCTAATAGCTCCCAAGAGTTCTTATCGACGGAGCTGCTTGGCACCTCGATGTCGACTCATCGCATCCTGGGGCTGAACAAGGTCCCAAGGGTATGGCTGTTCGCCATTTAAAGCGGTACGTGAGTTGGGTTCAGAACGTCGCAAGACAGTTCGGTCCCTATCTGCCGTAAGTCCAAGGGTATTGACAAGACCTGTCTCCAGTACGAGAGGACCGAGATGGACATACCTCTGGTCTCCCTGTTGTCGTTGCCAACCGGCATAGCAGGATAGCTAAGTATGGAACAGATAACAGCTGAATGCATCTAAGCCGGAAGCTGACTTGAAGACCGATACCCTATTAAGCACCGTGACAGACCATCACGTCGATAGATCAAGTGTGTAAGTGCGGCAACGCACTCAGCTAATTGATACTAACCGTTCGAAACCAACCAAACATATTAAACTAATATACTTAACCGCCAAGGCCAACCAAGATCATCGGCCAACACCAAGGTAACTAACCCCGATGGTCTCTACTTGTAGGCCGCATGGCGGTTCCAACAACATTGGCTCCAAGCCAATCTCCCAAGTCTACCCCAGCGAGCAAATGCGAGCCCAACCTCTCATGACATCGCTCGCATGCCAGCGAGCTGGTAACCTCCAACCCAATGGCAACCTAACAACCTCCGAACCACCAACCTCTAGCCGATACAAGCTGTCCATGTTCCAATCGGAAACATCAATGCCCCCTCCAGGGCCCCAACGTCCAACATTTGATATCAAAACTCCAACCCAACACCCATCTAACATCTTTAATCCCACCAATACCCCTGCTTATCTCAACACCTAAGCAAACCTATCCTTCACTATTCCTCTTACAACCTGTTCCAAACCAAATAACACCCATCAAACACGATCCTCCATCCAGATCTACTATCTGTTATACTTCTAACCTCCACCAAACACAACCACTATCTTGTTTAAGACTAAACCAACCGACAACAACCACTTTTCTCCATCTTCCCGATGCCCCAACCTCCCGGCATCAACAAAACATTCAATGCCAACATCGTGCAATTCCAAACAATTACCTAACCAAACAACCATGAATACCACCAACCAACAAACAAACAAAAACAAGCAAACAGGAATAAAACATCAAACCATCTCGGTTCTGAAATATCTAATGGGAATAAACCTAAAACAATTCATAATTGATGGAGTGAATTACCAAATCGATGAATGTTATGCACTAATAGGTCCATGAATTATAAAAGCTCAAATGCCATCCTGACAACATCCACATGCAACAACCCTATGTCTTTCAGAATTAGGAAGAGAAAAACCTTCAGAGATAATACTTAACCATTCACCATGCTTAGAATTCGACGAAACACCTCCATGTTGTTATTCTCTAATAAATTCCTGTTCAAACATCCTCATGGTTGGTCACATCCATCCAAGCTTCGAGACTGTAAAGTTCCTCAGAACATTCGTCAGTGTCGGTTGAATGGAATCAAGACCAATGTTGTCAATACCCTACAACAACAACCTCCGACCATCTATTAAACCTATAGGATCAAACTCTAACCAAAAAATCATAACATGAACACCGAAATCCACATCACAAACCTCCAAAACAATCAAAGATCTAACCATCATCAAACCCGATACAACAAAATTAACAATCGGATTTAACAAACTCATGCTAACAAACCTTGGTTTTAACATCAAAACAACCGTCCACAACTTAAGTCCACTCGAATGTCCCATAGCCAAACACCTAATCAAAAGACTACATTTACCCCCATCAAGCAAAGCAATAATGAACAAAATAAACTTCGTATTCCTACCAGATAAAAACCAACTCCTCTTCGAAATCAATCTCATTTGACCTCTCCAACCTAACACTCTCAACATCCTCATGTATTTGTTAAACAAAACAACTTCAAACTTAATACTTAATAGAGACCACTACATCAACAAATACCTAAGCAACCTAAACAAAACGATCTACTTAACTTGTGATCCGAAACACCACAACCTTTGACCCAAACAACCCAACAACCAACCAATAAAACTATTAAAACCACCCCAATCCAAACAAAACCAACAACCCAAATCTCCTAAATCATACTAGCTAACATATTAACACATATCTATTCATTTCAATGAAATCCCCAACCACATCCATTCAAACACATATTCATAAAATTAATAACAACCCCCATCCAACCATCCATATCCTACCCACACCCATATCTCCATATCAACCAACTTAACATCCATCTCGATCACAACACACACATCCCACTCCAAACAACACATTTATCCAATCGAATAACTCTCCACCACTCATATCTCTATCTCCTTTCATCCAACCACATCAACTCTCCTCATCAAACACATGCCACCCCACATCCCAACAACTAGCTTATAAACTAATACTTAAATAAACCCCATCCAAACAACCAAACCCACATACAACCCCATAAAACCCAATCTCCAACCAACCTCCACCCTCATAACAACTTCAACGATTCATACCACACGTTAGTGACTCATCCCACACCATCACAACAACAAGATCCTTATCTGTATCTTCGGTATCGAAACCATCAAACAAGTACATCGATGAACCTTAAAACCCACACATCTGAAACAACGATCCCTACCCGATATCACAAACCCCAATTAACACCTACCCAAACAAAATAACAACCTCCACTCCCAACCCCACCAACTGGTTAAGACCACCCCAACAACCACACATCCCAGATCCAGTAACACCAAACTAACAAGTTATTCCCATGGTTTCATGACCGAACCAAACATCCCAAGACATTAACCCAAACATGGATTAAATAACCAACCAAGATATCATCAAATAGTAGTCCCCGAAACTACTAATCACTATGATCTTTAAGATCTAAACCATCCTCCCAATCGATAACACTAAACCAACACCCAAGACAACCAATTCCAAAACTGAAACCAATCCAACCACCAAAACACTTCAGTATAAACCAAAATCAACTCAACCTCTTCATCTAATAAGCTTAACATAATTCAAGTATTAAACAAAACACCACATGTTCAATAGATTAACATCAAATCCCAACCAACCCATCTCTATCCAATACCATACCCCAAACAAACAAACCAACAAAAACAACATCCAAACGTTTTACCCACAATATACTAAACCAATTCTTAACAACATCCTAACTTCCGAATACATCAAAGACTTGACCAAACCAACATGAACTCTAATATCTATAACAAATATTTCGAACTCATATCGATAACATCAGAGTGATAGCAACATCAACATCCAACCACCTAACCTCTCTCTAAGAATTAAACACAAACCCAACAGTAGTCTTAATACAATCAATCAAAACTCTAGACCTTATACCCATGAATTACCAGAACAAAACTAAACCAACCTGAACGTTGGAATTCAACAACAAAAACATACCACAAATAACCAACATATTCAAGCAATTAACAAGAAAACCCCAACCACAACAACATCTTTAATAATTCACCTCAACCTTATCAAAGAAATCCAAACCGAACAACAATCCCCGATATTAAACCCAACATACCTGAAACCATCAATCAAATATTAAACAATAACATTAACAACACCCACCAATCCCCTTACAACTTCAACCAACTACTTTTACCACAAGAAACAGATATAAGATACCATGTTGTCATCGGATGTTGACATGTTACTAACCAATAACAACAAATACACCTACATAAACTACCAACATTCCTATAGTTGTAGTCAATCAACTAAACGTTGGATAAATTCCCACGTAATCAATCGATCGCTAGTCCAAACAACCACTCCTCACATCAATCCATGAACTAACATGTTGTTTATGTTATCACAAGATAATCATCTAACAAACCAACATCCCAACCCCAACACATTAAACAACCCAAGATCCTGATAGTGGTTATAACTTCCTTAGACTTAAAACTTAACAACAAAATCTCCAACAACCTTATCACTTAAAACCTCTCAAGATCCTAACCATTACTACAACGTAGTTGCCGATATAACACATCTAACCAACAAAATCTATATTGAAATTACCATCATGAACCTAAATTCATACATCAAAGCTATTATGCTAATACTAAAACCATCAACCAAACAACATGTAACATTGATGAATGTGTTATACCTGTTGTTACCCATTTATCCAACACCAACCTCCATATATGTTAAACCTATTCAATAAATTATAACATCAGATCCAAACATTCCATAACAAATACTCCATCAATGACTAATAATAAACCCCAACAAACTATTAACACACTCTCCCAATACCAAGCAAGGAACCATTGTCTGACTTCAATGAATATTAACTCCAATTACAAACCAATTATCCCATTACCCATCGCATACCAACGAAAACACTTACAAGCCATTAAATACCTACAACGTTATCCCCATCCACAAAGAAATACAACCACCGAACATCGACCTCCTACCACATACTCCTCAACCGAACTAAAATAAGACATCCAAACCATTAAACATCTATAGACTTCTTCATAGAACCAGAACAATTTGATACTAAAACTTGTACACCTAAATGGTTACTCTTAATCTCCAACCTCCAATTCGTAATTCAAATTAACATACCAAAACCAACACCAACATCCAATGTTATGGGTGTTGTTAAGTCCGAAACACATTATAGAACACGATGTAACTTGTTCAGATGAAGTAGATGAATCGTTACAACCCAGATGTACATCAGAGAATATTTATGATAAGTCTAATCTATAACTCAACAAAACATGAAAGAACCAACAACCAAACGTTGATTAGCCTCTCCATAACTACCCCAACATACTTCAATGAAACTCCCCAACATTTACAACCCTCAATAAAATATACTCGTATATTGGACTACTAATGTACGACCTTAACCAATTAGAGAACCAAGACCACCATATCGAGTTCTAAGTGTAAGTACTCTAACCAAGAAATCAATTAAACCAACATAACACACCATACCTCCAACCGTTCTCCCTTAACATCAAGCCAACAACATTCAACAAAATCTAAACAAATATTATGACCGGATCTTGTTATAACCACCAAGATTCTAACGAACAAATATCAAGCACTAAACCATCCAAGATTTAACCACCAGAACAACATCACTACTAATAAACCCAAACAAACCAATCATCCACACTTATCCAAACCTTGACCCAACATAACTTCCACCCTCTCAACCAACGTTTAGAAGTTCAAACCATCCTGATCTTTCCTCAACCTCTAACTGATTATCCCGACCCTCTTACTTCCTTCGAAGAAACCACCATCAACAACCTCTTAAACCCATTTAACTGTAAACATGCCAACATCCACTCATCCCAAACACTTGACTGAACCGTTGTCCCATCCCGATAACTGATCCCAACCCTTCTCCTCCTCATTGGCATAACATCATCCCAACCCAAGTACTAATCTCCTCCTCCAACTCCATCCATACCTCCTCATAAACTAACAACGATATCAGTAGACACCAAACTGATAGTCCTCTTATCAACAAAAGATCAACATGTCTCTCCCTTATCCGATCTTAAACCAACATCAAAACAACAGATCTTACCACTAGCCAACACTTACCCGATGCATATACCTCACACCCTCCAAACGGGCAAGCCCTCCAGCTTGCTTCCTAACTTCCAAAGCCAAACATCCCAACATCCTGATCATCCATCCCAACCCTCCCCAACCCATGACATACCCCATCCCTGTTGCTTTACATCCTCCCAACATAACCAAAATCTAAACAACAAAACTCCTCATGATACAACATCAAGCGGATGTTGTTAACCCGCCTCTATCAATGATCCTTTAACCTACCCATCTAGAACCTAATCTCATCAAGAATATACATCCAACATTAACCCACAACAAACCAAGAACTAAACAACATCAACATCAATTCCAATCCCAATCCCCGATAGGATCCAAACCCCAACACTAAACCAAACCAATCTAAACAACTACAAGTATTACAAAACAACCACAACAAATCAGTGTTGTTATCTACCCACCATCGGAACAACCAACAAGATAAGTAATCAATCCAACAAATCATTAATTCTACTCTTCAAACAAACTACACGAAACACCTACCTCATCGAAAACCTAACGACAAACTCATACCAATCACCTCCCGATATTCCTAACAACAACAAAACAACAACCTTTTACCACAAAAACATAACCAACAACCACAAACACCCAACCCATCCCCACCATTAACCCCCATCCACCTCCAACATCCCGTTCCCACATCCTTACCCTTAACAATCTCCAAACTATTAACCAATACATTCATCTTCACTTCTAACTCAAACAAAACTACTTCCAACTTAACCCTATCCCAAAACCACCAACATCTTATACCTTATCTTTAATCCCCGTTCCAACCTCCATCGATCCAACCTCATCACTCCCTCCTCCAACCATTACTTCAAAGTACTCAAACCCAATTCATGACAACTTACCCTCTCTTACATCCTAAACCTTTCCAACCTCCTATCTAATTCCTACTCAAAGTGACAACTTCTACCTCTCAACCTCCTCTATCCATAATCACAATCTCCCTTCCTCCATCTATTCCCCTCCCCCAACCTCCAAACTACCCCAATCACCATCCTTCCTCCAAACTACCCAACATCCACCCTCCAAACATCCACCATGTTAAACATCTCAAACATACTATCCAACCTCTACCAATTCCATCTCCCTTCCCAATACCATTTATCATCTGATCCTACTAAACCATTTCTCCCTTACCACATGCATCGAACCTAACGCCCACATCCCCAAACACTAATGCCGAACCCAAACGTCATCGAAGCCAACCTAGTAAAACTATCAAAGACTATGGGTTTCGAATTTATATGCTTACCATTAAACCCAAACAACAAGTTAAGATCTGATCTAACATCTGCGTTAGCAACCATCCCTTCTACTAAAATAAGCACATTGAACTACAAGTACGGACAAGTCTTCCGTTCAGAACAACACATTGATCTCGGTCGAACCAACCAGTTCGAACAATTCGACTTCGATATCATCGGCATCAGATCTCCCAACAGCGAAATGCTCCTACACTTAACCCTTAACTCCTTGTTACCCTATCTCAACCTTGACTTATGTAATCTCGTTATCGGCAACATCAACATATTGAATGGTATCTGTGATTTCTTAGGAATAAACTGTTATCCAACAAAGAAATCTGACATTATCTCTATCCTAGACAAATCTTCAAACCTAAATCCCAACGACCTAAAACAACTCCTAACAAACAATAAACACACCAAAAACAACACTGTCATATGCAACATCAATTTACCCTCCTTCCCCATAACAAACATATTATCAACATTTTGATCCCACAAACCTTCCATCTCCTTCCTCAACACGATTTACACCAACCTAACCCAATCCTACCCTGTTTCCATCGGCATCCATGAACTTTTTACCACTACCCTAATATCAACAATAACAGGAATGAAACCAACCTCCCAAACACTTAATCCTCTCCTCGCCAGAGGCCTATCATACTACACTGCCAACATATTCGAACTACAACCAGTCTGTCCCTGTTGTAATCCCAACAACGTGTTCGTTAGAATTGGTAGCTTAATAGCCGGAGGCAGATACGACAACCTCATCAACAACATCCAAGGACCAATTCCAAGCTCTGGCTATTCAATCGGAATATCTAGACTATTAGAATACCGCTACAGCACAAACAAACAATTCAAATCTCCAACAACAAACACAACATGCATTTGTTGATCTCAAACTGACTGTTACAACCCAAAAATTCTAACCAACATCACAAACCTAAGACGATTAGGATTCAGAACCAAACTTCTAGGAAGTACAACGTTCCCAAATGCCATCAAACTAGCAACCAACACTGATATACTAATGTATAGCTGACAGAATGGCTGACTCATCAAGAACATAACAACCCGCCAACATCTACACTCCAAGATAACATCATTCAAACTATGAAAACATACTCTTTCAGATCAATTTTGAACAAAACAACTAACATAAAACCCCAACCCTGATCTCCCAACACCAGAAATGACTAACAACAACAATCGAAACCATCTTCGAACCCAACGACCACAGTATAACATCTTTCTAAACTCACCACGTTATCACAACAAACCTCCAGCCACCCAACCCCAGATCAGACCAATGTCAACCCCAAACATTGTATCCGAATTAACCTCCGTAACATCTCTCCAACTTATCAAGATCGGATCCAACGTTCAAAATCAACAACTTAAAGACATAAAACTACCAAAAGATTCAACAAATCTCTTGAAACCAACAACATCCTTCAAACCTTTCTATCCTGAAACAAATCAGCAAACCCTCTCACTCTTGACCCTTCTGTATTCAATTCCAAATCAATTACAAACTATCAACAAACATTCAAAACATTACACAACCCCAACAAAACCTCAAACAACCTCCATGTTACCAAATCCAAATCAACCACTGACATCGAACCCCTGTTGTCATCTTCAAACATCATCATTGACATAACATCTTCCGGACCAACACCAACCCACCAACCTACTAAACCCATCCCCAACACATTAATACCAATCCAACCCAATCAATTAATAACCACATTTATCAATTCCTAACCTCATCCTCCTCAATACTATACCAAACAACCCAACCAAAACATATCCAACACCCATACAGCAATACCAATCCTCCATCAAACTATCTAAACAAATAACCTCCAAACATTATACCTAACTTCAAAAGCTAAACCGATACATGCCAAACAACCAACCCAACCAACTTCCATCAGTTTGGCCATTCCAAACCTAACAACACCGCATCCCAAACCAACTACCCATCAACCACATTTATCAAACAACATCCTCAATTCACCTCCCACCTCGAATACCCCAAACATCCAACCAATAAATATCAACCATAATCTACATCAACCTCCAATCCTACTTAACACATTCCAACATCCAACCAATAAATATCAACCATAATCTACATCAACCTCCAATCCTACTTAACACATTCCAACATCCAACCAATAAATATCAACCATAATCTACATCAACCTTCAATCCTACTTAACACACCCCAACATCCCCACCTCTAATCAAACACTGCACTACTAATCAACCCAACACACATCCGATCACAACCAACAACCAAACATTAAACCAATTATCTTATACTACATCTCAGTACCAACACACCATCCTATCAACACTACCTTGTTGTTATCAATTCAAATAATCTCAAAACATCATATCTCATACCACATTCCACATCCCAAACAACCTCCAATAACAACAACCACCTATCACAAACCCAACCTATTCTTTCATAAACCATTTAACTACAACCCCAAACATCAACCTCAAACCAACTCATGAACACTTCCCAATTAATCTAAACCCTTCACACCTCCATCTCTATCCATTAACCCCATCAACATCAACAATTAACTACCTCCAAAGACATATCAACCACAATAAACAATTCCAACTAAGTAGACACAAAACATATACCATGGATACATCCAACCAACTTATTCCAATATTAATTCTATCCACAAACATAACACCCAATCAAAGATTTAAACCAACTGCAAACAACACACCATCCTCTATCAATACTAAATCATCAATAAACCCACCTCATTACTCACAACATATACCCAACCTCTTAACCAATCTTATCCTAACTATTATCCTCATTCACGTTTATCAACCAACAACCACAACATCCGATCCTAAATCTCAACCATGTTTTGATCACCGATACTACCAAACGTTCAAGATGTCCAAACATTCTAATTCCCAAACTATACTACAATCCTAATCAATCGAAACATTCTACAACCAATCCATAACAAACACAACCAAACCATAAAACATATTATCTAAGCAAACCATATCACATAACTCATTTCTAATCGATTCTCCTAAAACCAACGACCTGTTGATACCATTCTTCCAACAAAACTGATGATTTTACCATAAACTTAACAAACATGTTACCAATTATCCATCGAAACAAACAGTAGAATTATCAGAACCAACAACAACCTAAGATAAAAACCGAACTTATACTACCCAACAACAAAGTATCACTAAAACTGAAGTTAATAGAAATATTATTCTGGTGTAATTAACAAACTTCGACCTTGCTGGTGTTATTAAACCTTTCAGAACAACCAACCTATCAACAGATTAACTAATTCGATTCTTGATTAACACTGATAGCAAAACCATCAGACCACTCTCTCTGTTTTGTCCAATACTTACAACTATTGGTAACAATAAAACCACAACAAAAAGACTAATCTCTATCAACCTCCTAAGATTAACACCAGCATTAACAACAAACCACAAACTTACATTAACTCCAATAACAGGTGACACCCATTAACAACCTGAAAACCTCAGATTAGAACAAACGTTGTTATTAACAGATTGTAACAATGTTGTATCCCTATCAGTAAACACATTTATCCCCAAAAACATCTACACGTTTACCTTGACGTTGTTAATGACATTGAAGTAAACGATAAATCCTAAACCTCCATGAAACTAAAGATATTTAAACCAAACAACTCAACCTCCAAGGATTTAAAACAACCGTTGATTAATCTGTTACTATCGAATAAACATAACTGATGGCTAACGTTAACCAAACCCACACAAACATTAATACTTCCAAAGTAAACAACCCATCATACTATGTAACAACGATCAATTACACCCAAATTGATTAGACAACTACCAACCCAACCCGAACCAGATGTTTACCCCAACACTAGAACCAACCATCTATACGATTTGTACTAACAACAAGTTCAAACAAAATAGTAACAACACTAATAGATCAAATCGGAAACTAGTTGTTGAAACAAGTATCAATTAATTCTAACACGTTTAACAACACTGATAAACAATCAGGAAAGAGATGAGTATCATAAACCAAACAACAAGATATTTACTAAACGCTATTGATATATCAAAACCAAACCTTTATTCAACTCAACTAATCTGTAACAACAAAATGACCGCTTCCAATCAAGTTAATTATATTAACATCTTCATTGATAAATCAAACTGAATTGAAATCTGACTAAACAAATGGTTTAACGTCTTGACTAATTATCTCCCTAACGATTCAAGAATCGATAACAACATTGGACTTGATACATTGGAAAGTATAACCTACAACCAACGGGATAGTGAACAAATAATCTGTTGGATAACTGACCTCTAATACAAGTATTAATTGATGGAATAACGAACGAAACCAACCTAAACACATTGATTAGTGTAACACTAAAGCTTAAACTTGACCAAACATCAACATATTAATTGGGTATCGGATATAGAAACAACTGAGAACCACTTGATCTAGATGTGTTTATAATCCTCAAGATTTTGTAATGTCCAACAATTAGACCTATAACAAACACGGTAATAATTCAACCAACAAGATGGATATGTCTTAACAAGTTCAAGTATTCATCACCCACATCCATTGTTCCATGTGTACTTCGTTGCTGAAGCTACTTGTTCATTAAAACAACCAATCCAAACACTCCAATATCAAACATTAGTAGACATAACAAACACGAACAAATGACAGACTGATCTGTAACTCCAAGTCATTAGATGGTTATCTAGAACAAATCACATGATCTACAACAAATGGTTATCTCTTCTACGTTGTTAGCAATCCAAGTGAAGTAATAACATGCTAAGAGATCAAGACAAGTCCAATAACCATTGATTCGTGATATACTACTAGTTGTTAAACATCTTAACAATTCCTAATCGATTGAAGAATACCGGCTTAACTGCTATCCCGAATTAAGAACCGATTATATACAACTCTGTCAAATCTACAATTCAATATGTGAACTACATTTGTTAATGTGATATTCCCATTACATGAAGTAATATATACTACTCCAACCTTCAAACAGATTAACAACTTTCAACAAGATCTGTTAATTTAAGTTTAAATATCAACACAACAACGACCAATTACTACATCAGATGCCAACTGAACGTTTAGCCAACATAACATGTCTAGTCACATATCCGTCTCTTATCAACATAAGTCATCACTTAATCCAAACGAATACATCAAATCATCTAACCCATACATTGATCTAATCACTAACACATCACATACGATTTCATATCTCATAACATCCACCAATTATCTCAATCATCTTAAACATTAACACAACAACAAAATCTTAACAAAACTGAATGTTAAATCA
>NZ_NXGO01000041.1:0-34056 GCF_002774925.1 Candidatus Hodgkinia cicadicola | reverse complement strand
ATTTTTTGCATATATACCTGCATTGTAGAGGACTCAAGGTCTGTTGATTTTGGTGAAGATCGGTTAAGGAGAAGGGGCAGTTTACTTGCAACGTTTTATGTTTTAACAAGAGTAAAATACTTAATTTTGATAAATAAAGTATCCTGAAAAGAAGGTCATAGTAATCCACTGTAGAAAGGTAGATGAAATATCTATAAACGAAAAGGGGTAGGGGAAGTTGAAGGGGAGGGGATAATTTCTATAAATGAAAATGATAGGTGAAGGGGAGGGGATAATTTTTTATGTGTACTATGTTATCGGCAACAAAGAAGTAGTTTGTTGATAAAATTCCTTCCTGGGCTGTTTGGCTGTGGTCCAATGTTTTCTGCAAAACCAGACGTTTCGGAAGTGCCATCGACTGCCATCATCAGTGAAAATCGAGTGCGCAAACGTGAAGTGGTATATGTTAGTGACCACAATTTTGTGGTTGAGGCTGAAGATAGAAGTAGTTTCTGTGGAAATATTACATTTCTAAAATGATTTTAAATATAAATCTTAAAACATGGAAGTCATGTATGGTTCTCCATACTGATATTTTAATTATTTGCATCAAATAGTATTATTGTTTAATAAATCTTCTATCTAGATCAAATTATGTGTATACAGTTCTGGAAAAAATTAGATAGGCATACAATTTTGTTTGTTTATTGTAAACTGTATTATGTTTGGAAGTATCCTAAAGTAAATTTAACATTAATCATGTCAATCAATGAGGCCGTCCAGTTTTTTAAGGCTAGGAGAATCCTTAAAATGTTTGGAGCATCACTAGGTCATGATGGATCTGATCATCAAACTTCAGTTTCTGTGAAAAACTGGCAGATTTGAGTAGTCACTTGATAAAGGATGGTGTTGTAAAAGCAACAATTCTTTCAGAATTATTTTATAACCCTGTCAGTCTGCAAATAACTATCACTCCTTTAGATCATCAGCAGATTTAAACTTTTCTTATTCGCAGGGCCGAATCAAGAAAGGTAGAGGCCCCAGGCGAATGTAAAAATAATAATAATAAAAACAATAATAATAAACTCACCTATTTGATGTTAAAGCAGGGACGATTGAACGAACGAAGTTTACACATAATTACACAGTTATTAACACTCCACTCTTCCCTTATTAATTATTATTAGTCTTTACTTCTTTAGAGAAGAACTTTTCTGCA
This sequence comes from Candidatus Hodgkinia cicadicola, assembly GCF_002774925.1. Lineage (NCBI taxonomy): Bacteria > Pseudomonadati > Pseudomonadota > Alphaproteobacteria > Hyphomicrobiales > Candidatus Hodgkinia > Candidatus Hodgkinia cicadicola. Next base: position 32,858 of record NZ_NXGO01000041.1, on the reverse strand, counting down.
CTTCGAGGAGGCAAAATCGTGAATTGTGTCTTCAAAATCAATTTCTGCCAAAATGTCATGTTCAATACTCATCAAACTTAAATTATTTAAGCGTGGTTGTGCCATGCAATTTCGTAACTCATCTTTTATTAGCTTCAACTTCGAAAATGAACGTTCTCCAGATGCATTGGTCACAAATAAAGTGAGAAAAATTCTCATAGCAATTTCCATATTGGGGAATGCTGATAAAATATTCTCATTATTCATGTAACTGTACAAGTTATGAATATTAATATTTTTTTCATTATCATCTCCAGCATATTCTTGGAAATATTTTATATTTACTTTTAGATATGCAGCAAAATGGTGACATTCAGATATTAGCTCTGCAGTAATAAAGTCTCCACTATAAAAATTTGCAAGGTTTTCGCAATATTTTGAAATTTCTGAACTCTCTAACACATGCAGACTTTCCAAAAAACCAAACCTCTCAAAAATGTCTATGTATGCTTTACTTCGGAGTTCTAGGCTAGAAACCAGGGTGTCTATTATGGGTAGGAATGTCTCTACTCTGAACTTTTCTCTTCCCAGAAGTTCCTCATTACTACATCCACCATCTGCAAATGCAAGAATGGAGCTACGTTTTGTTTGACGCCTTTGTGTATCATGATATTCTTTCACAACTGATTTCGCTTTTGATTTGGACTCATAATCGTCAAAACCATCTCTCTTCTCCCTAATAAAGACAATTAATGACTTCAGCATCTTAACTGCTACAGACAAATTCACTTTTTCACTTTGCAGTAGTTTACTTACTGCGTTAAATCTACTGAGGATTTCATTCCACAGTATTGTTAGAAAAACTGTTTCAAGTTTATCAAGTTTTTTCTCTAATCCTTGAGCCATAAGACGTGTCTCTAACGACTGATTTGTCACATCATTTCTTATAGACTGAAGACTTAATCTGATTTCATTATATCCCTCACATAAAGCATTTATTGCGTCCGCTTGCGCAGACCATCTAGTGTCTGAAAGTTGTTTCACCACTTTATGATGAGGTCCTAAATGTGAACGGAGTATCTCCCAGCGGTGTGTTGACGATGAAAAGAAGGTGTAAAGATTTTGTACCACATCAAAGTAAATTGTCACAGTTGAAACACACTTGACAGCATGTACCCCTACTAAGTTAAGTGAGTGTCCAGCACATGGTACATACTCAGCATACTTGTTTAGTTCTTTTATCTTTGCTTGTAATCCTGAACATCGCCCTGACATGTTTGCTGCGTTGTCATAAGACTGACCCCTACAATTCAGGATATCTATGTTATTGGTTTCTAAGAAGTGTGTCACAACCTCAGTAAGATGTTCTGCATTATGACCATGAATAGGAATAAACTGCAAAAATCGCTCTTTTGGAACAGCGTCTATCACATATCTTACTATAAAAGTAAGTTGATCAATATGAGTCACATCCGGAGTGGAATCTACAGAAATAGCATAGTATTTTGCTTTTTGAATTTCCGAGATGATTACTGAAAGAACTTTAGTCCCCATTATTTCTACGAACTCTTCACAAATGGTGGCTGACAAGTATGATGGAATCCCTTTCCCTGCATTGCCATATTTCTTTATGTGTTCGTGTAAGAATGGGTCAAACTGACTTATAAGTTCCAAAATACCCAAATAATTTCCATTTTTTACTGAACCAATTCTTTGGTCAGAACCTCTTAAAGGGAGTCCTCTCGATGCTAAGAATTTAATTACCGCAGTAACTCTTTTCAACACCTCTTTCCAGTATTGTCGCTCATTATTGAATTGGGCGACCAACTGCGTATCTATTCGCCCGAGTGTTTTTGAGCGACTTCAATAAGCTACCATGCAGTTTCTATGTTCTTGACTATTTTCATGTTCTGATGCAGCTTTCAGAGCATGTTTCCAGTCATTAAATCCATCTCCGCTAAATGGAAATTTGGAGTGAGAAAATAATTTACACGCAAAACAATAAACTTTTCCCTTCGCAGGTGAATAAATGAGCCATTCTCTTTGTACGATTTCTTTGTTTGGCAATTGTCGCGAGAACATTGCTTGAGTAAGGCATCTTTCTTCCATATTATCCCCAGTTTTATATACACGGGCTGATTTATCAAAATTATTTTCTTTATTTTGACAAGCGGAAGGTCCCTTTTCTACCCAATAATCCCGTAAGATGTCATCAGTATGTGGCCAAAGACCGGGGTCTGATGTTGTATAGTGACTGTTTTCTGAAATAATGGTACTTACATAGTTTCCTGAAGCACAGTCTGTCACCTGATCTTGAATATCTTCTTCACTGTACGTTATCAAATCTTTACGTTCTAGCACACGGTTTGTTGCTTCCGCTTGTTTCTGTAAATCGTTTTTCTCTGAACTCGAAGTTGAGGGGCCAGGAATGTGATTTACCGGTACATTATCATATGCAGTATTATCCTTTTTGTTGACAGTATAATTGAAATAATTAATTAGTTTCGGAATTCTCTTAATATTTTCTTCTCGTTCTTTGACTTTCTTACGCTTAGCACAACCACTTTCAAAACGCCTCATTATAAATGATAGTAATTGATACGTTAACTGGGAAGAGTGTTAAATTAGAAAACTTAGGCTAATAGACTCTCACTGACACGATCACTTTGAAAGACAAATGAATACTGTCGGATATTGTGTAGCATAAACATAACATCGGTAAGTCAAACGCATTGTTATCGTTCCCCACTCCCTTGTTACTCGATCGGTATGTATACAAAAACAGCAACTGAAATTCTTGGAACTAATAGGTTGGGAATTGAATCAATTTCCAAGAATTTCAGTTGCTGTTTTTGTATATGTACCGATCGAGTAACAAGGGAGTGGGGAACGATAACAATTCAATTGAATGTGTACGAATGTTATTAGTGCGGGTGCTTACAGAAATTAGGGTCATAGTTTAAGAAATGAGTGTATGGTTTCGGCAAGCCTTTGATATAGTATTTCAGAGCGAGCCGCAGGTTAACGCATTGCCCAATACGATAATACTTTATTGGATAACGATTAACATGACTCCGATATTTGAAATCATTAAAATGAAGCAGTGAAACTGATATCTTTGGTAAAAAAACTTAATATAATTCTTGAATGGCGTGATTGTTGTTTTCAATATTTTGAGGCCCCCTTAGAGACTGAGGCCCCCGGCGGCCGCCGGGTTCGCCCATGCGTTAAATCGCCACTGGTGCAACTGATCTTATAATAATTGCAGTGTCTGCATAGAATAAGTTCTTCTGCTTCTCTACTTTATAATGCAGGCTGCATTGCCTGTTCCCAAAACATATCTGCACATCTTATTCTCGGATGTCCCACACTTCAGCTACCTTCTGAACTTGTAATTCAAGTAGATTCAGGAAAGACGGTTGTACCTCATTCTTTCTAACAGTTGCAATGAGTTTATTACTTTTATTTATGCATACTATCATCTTTTATTTTATTAATTATTCGTCCAATAAGGTATTAAAGAATTGAAATGGTTATTAAGTTAATATGGTATTATAGAGCAGTGAGTTCATTGGATTTGGGTGTTGGATACCTTTATCAGTCTGATCTTTATTAGCCTCAAAACTTTTCGGGATGATTCAGTTAAAAGAACTCAAACGATCCTTAATCGACAGTAAACGTAATGTTAAATCGATAGAAATATTGAACGATGTAAACGACAAGATTGAGATAGTGGATTGAGTTATTAACAACAAAATGTCATTGAATCTAATGGTGATAAACGTCTTACCTGTTTTACCTGCTGAATTAAGACCATCTGTGGTTTTAGATGATAATACAAAAGCAAGTTCCGATTTAAACGAGCTATACAAAGGTGTTATCGATGCTAACAACGTTGTTATTGGTAACATTGAAAGAATAAAACATGGGATGGTTGGTTTCAATGAGTATGTTATGAGTATAGAACGGTTACAACAAAGTGTTGATAGTTTGATAGATAATTCTCGAAGTTTAGATGAACCAGTGGGTTACAACAATGGAGCATTGAAGTCATTGGTTGAAATGTTGAAAGGTAAGAGCGGTCGGTTCAGACACAACGTTCTAGGTAAGAGGGTAGATTATTCAGGTAGGAGTGTGATAGTACCAGGACCGGATTTATCAATAAACGAATGTGCAATACCGAGATCAATGGCAGCTGAATTGTTCAAACCATTCATTCATTCTAAACTAATGTTGGAACATGGAATTAGAGGACAAGGGAACACAAGATATTTATTGGATTGTGATCGACAGATGGTGTACAAAATTCTAGAAGAGATAATTAAATATTGTCCAGTGTTGTTAAATCGAGCTCCAACGTTGCATAAGTTAAGCATGAGAGCTTTTTGAGTGAAGTTAACCAATGAAAAGGTTATAAGATTACATCCATTGGTATGTTCTGGTTTCAATGCTGACTTCGATGGTGATCAAATGGCAGTACATGTTCCACTCAGTCTAAAAGCCAGAATTGAAGCCACAACGTTGTTAATGGCTGGAAACAATGTGTTCCATCCGGCCCATGGTGATCCATGCATCCTGCCATCCCAAGACATGATCCTTGGTCTGTATTACATGTCCTTAACATCATCGGAACACAGCGATATACATCTTTCATCGTATGTTGAAGTAACCAAAGCACTTGTGCATGGAAAAATTAGTTTACATACTAAAGTAAAATTCACTACGATTAAGAACAACATACGAGTTACCATCTTTACAACACCAGGTCGTTTGTTGATATCGGAACTAGTACCAAGTAGTTGTAATTTTATTTATGAGTGAGATGATCCGGAATTAACCAAACAATTTATTCATGATGTCATTATAATGGTTAACGAAAAATGTGGACGACAACAAATGGTAGTATTTTGTGAACGTTTGATGAAAATAGGATTTAAATATGTAACACGATCCGGTCTGTCATTGTCAAGGTCTGAATTCGATACTTCAAGTTATAAAAAGGAACTTCTAAATCATGTACGATCGGTTATAAACAAATCCTGATCTGATAAACTCGATAAAATAAAACTTCCAACGTTTTCAAAGATATGACATAAGATGTTGACCGATGTATATAACAATATAAATTTAGAAACATATAGTAACAGTTTAAATCAAACGGCAATACAGATGATTGTTAATTCAGGTGCACGAGGAACGGTGTCTCAAGTACAACAATTACTTGGTTCGAAGGGATATGTCGTTGATTTCAATGAACAACAAAGTAAGTTACCAATTTTGAACTCATATAATGAAGGTTTAAGTTTAATTCAACTTTTCTGTTGTACATATTCATCTAGAAGAGGATTAATGGATACCGCATTGAAGACGGCAAGTTCTGGTTATCTTACGAGAAAACTTGTTGAAACAACGAGGGAATGAGTGATAGATGAGATGGATTGCCATACCAAGGATGGTTTATGTGTTAATCCTGTTATTGATCTGGATTTTATTAAAAACAGATTGATTGGTAGGTTTTTACTAAGAGATATACTTTCGAATAGGATGGTAATAGCAAGAAAGAATGAATTAATTTCTGTTACGAATGTAAGTAAGATATTAACTTGTTGTGGTAATCAATTATGAATCAGATCTCCGTTGACATGCCAAGCAACATCCGGTGTTTGTAAACTTTGTTATGGGATAGAATTAAGTAGTGGAGATATAGTTCAACGTGGTGATTCTGTTGGTGTTTTGGCAGCTCAATCAATCGGTGAACCTGGAACTCAGTTAACGTTAAGAACCTTTCATGGATTAACCGAAGCCGATCACAAGAAACAAACACAAGATCTTGAAAAGTGTTTAACATCACCGTTCTCAGGTATTATTAAAATCGAATACCTTTCATGTGTTTGTTCAACCGATCTCGATATAATTGTAACTACTTCTAAATGTATTTTATCGATCATACAAAACACTAACAAAATCCGAAGTTATAAACTATCCCGAGGTTCTCGTTTATTAGTTCATAATAACGATTGTGTTAACGTTGGTGAAGTTTTATGTTTTAATTGTGTCGAATCAAACACCATCTTGGTTTTAACAAATGGCATCATAACATTTGAATGTTTGAAATATGGCTTAAACTTAAATAGATCTAATAACAACCGAAATTTAATTGGAAGAAATATTAAAACAAAACTATTAGCTAACAAAATTCCACTTATTTGCCTGAACGTTGGCAAACGGATAAAATTGTGTTGTTCATCTGTTTGGGATAAAATCAATTTCATAGTTAAACCAGGATTAAATGTTAATGCGTTCGGTGTACTTTTTGAGGTTGTATCTGGTTATAAACCTATCAACAGGATAACATTGACCGAAGGTTTCGAAAGATTATCGAAGTTATTAGATAACAGTATAGCCGAAGACAACAATTCTGTTATATGTAATACCGATAGTATTCCAAGATATGGTACAGATGGCAATGGTAATGGTATATTTATTATTGATCCGATGAGGTTGGATGAATGGCCATTGATATTTTCTGGTGTAAACGTTGGACCGTTTACCAATAACAACAAGATGATGAAACGAGGTACGGTTGTAATGTCCGGAGAGACTGATCTATCGAATTATGCTGATGCATATGGTTATAACGGTTTATATAATTATTTTATTGAAATTATTCAAGAGATTTACAACGTCCAAGGAGTAAACGTAAACAGTAAACACATTGAGATGGTTTTGAGACAAATGATGAACATTATAAACATATCCGATCCAGGTGATTCAACCTTGGGTATTGGCAGTGATCACGATTGACAGGATTTTGCCAGGATCAACAAATATGTAAGTATACTATGTGGTAGGTTGGCAGTTGGAAGAAGAAAAATAATTGGTGTTACCCAGGGTTGCATAGATGGAAATTCAATACTGTCAGCAATTTCATTTCAAGGTACCATAAAGATTATTATTAAAGCCATATTATCTGGTATTGACTACATTGTAACCGATATAAAGGATAGGATGATATTAGGTAAGTTACCATTGATTGGTACGGGTTTAACAACAAGTAAGCATAAGAAGATGAAATTATTACAACAACCTGGTAGTTAGATACCAAGAACATCTACCAACACATCATAACATGAATTGTTTATAGTATGTTTAATGGTTTTATTAACAACATGATATCGAGTGAACACATGGTTCGATTGACAACAACGTTGTGAGATAGGATAATGTCTAAGTTTTGATGGTGGTTGGTTGGTATCCGAATGAAACGTTCCAATTGTTTCTATGTTTATTTTTAAGTGTAGTATTATAAATTTTATATAAAAGATATCTTTGATAAATCGAAGACCATGAACATGTTGACGTCATGGAATGTATGTTAAACATGTGATGTAATCGATTAAATTGTTGATAAAATGTTGATCGATTTAACATGTAATTACCAAATCAGTACCATCAGTAACATCAAGGGAGCATAGCTGTTTGCATGAAATCTTATTTATCTGTTGTTAACTCATATGTTGGTTTCAACCATGTTCCAATCTAAGATATAATTTATGTTACTAAATATTATCCTATACCTACCTGTTATCATACGTATTTCGATGTTAATACCGAAGATTAACAACATGAGGTGACCATTTTATGGTAATCAATTGAGATCTACATCCGGATAACAATGGAGATTAAGATCAAGGTTCAACGGCAACATCAAAACAAACATGCCTGTTTGTCATAAGAAGTTATCATGTATCACCGATGTGTTAACCACATAAATGGTTGAGTAATAACGATCGGTCTATAATGGTATATTTATAAGTATGGTTAACAAATTCATGGTCTGGTTGTTGTAATAAGATGTTGAATTCGGATCTGTGTTTGAATATTACAAAGAAAGATATTATGTAGGATCCGAACAAGGTAACAAGATAAGTTAATAACAAAATATCAATTTATGTTAAGTCCAATATCGAGCATGTTGTGGTTGTTGGCAGATTATAGATGGTTGGTCTTTCACATGTTTGTTTCATTAGAATCTTTCGATGCTGTTTGTGAACAAGAAGATGAACGAGAATATTATGAGAACTCTGATGAGGAAGTCGATGATGACGACGAAGACTATGAGGAGTATGAAGAAGATGGCAGTGAACACGGAGTCAATAAAGGAACCGATGTGTAAACATCTTCGATTAATCTAAGTTTATTAATAATTATTGATGTTAATGACATAAATATGTTCCCGATAGTAAGTACATTTTGTTGTAATCAAACGATGGGATGTTGGTTCGGAGCCATTTGTTCGGATACTAAATGTTTCTAAATGGTTAACCAAACTGATCATCAAACAAAGTCAATGTTAATGATCGGTAATGATCTAGTGGATTAATACTACTTTGATTGAAACATCCGATGATATAAATAAATTTAATTACAACAACCACTTCTATTATCGATCAAATGATATGGGTTTACAATCACATTGGCAATAATGACCGATAACATTTAAACATCAACGTTGTGTTGGCAACGGGTAATCTCCGTGTTGTTATTGGCATGTTGAAATGGACCGATGAAATAGTAACAACATGTACTTGGTTAATGGCATTAACATCAATGTTCCATGTTTACATCAAGCCAAATGGTCATATGTAACCTATTTGATTTTGGTTATACCTTCAACTGTTTATTTAATAAAACGAAGAAATATATGAGTGGTTCCAGATGACATTAGAGTACCGATGTTAGGATGGTCATTGAGGTTATAACAAAATCTTAACAACGATGTTGGTACCAAACACCATTATTTCGATGTATAACTAACAACCTGATCACAAGGTTGTAACTGATCCGAAGATACCAATGTTTCATAAATGATTTAGATAATCTGTTCCAACGTTCATACTGATAACAGGTTTTAAATCAATGGATAACACAGTTCTGTTCGATCTGATAATTCTCTTAGTGTCCATAAGAATCATCCTAACACTATCATGTATGAGTAAACAAAACAGTGATTAATACCTGATTAGTGATAGGCTGTTGGGTTTCATGGAAAGTAACAACGTTCAGTGACGAATATAAATCCTATCGATTACCAGAAACATGTTATTAATGACTTAAGAAAACAGATCGTGAGAATGATTAATCCGTTGAACATAAAACATCTTCAATAGTTTAGACCGATCCCAATTATTACCAACATACAACATATAACTGATCGGGTTATAAACAAACATCGGAGTTTTTATCAACATTTAACTAATTTTATCAAAAACAAACAAAACAACATATAAAACAGAGATATTATAACCAATATAACCAGATCAATACCTTCTTAACAATAAAACGTTTACATCTTCTGATTCACCATCATCTTTACGTTAATATCAATCTTAATTTAGTAAACACCACAACAATCTCAACATTTCATATCAATCTATATCATACAAATCCATAACCTCATTTGTTTATCTTAACTTCAACATATATTTTATCATCTCAGTTCGTTTAACTCTTACTAATAACCGTTTCCTTTTTCTTCTCATCATGATTAGATACTTCTCTTGATCTTCTCATGTCTAAGTCATCGTTTGTTGCCTCCAATGTAACAAGTATTTGTTCCGTTCATTTAATTTACCAATTACATATTTATCATATTTATCCATTTCTTGATTACTACCTGTTGTTATTCTTAAAAACCAATTACAACATTGGTGTGATCCAATTACTCTTACCATACTTCTCTTCCAACTACATCGGTATTTATATTTATCTGTATACTCATGGATTATTTCTAATGGCTAACAAAGATGTAACTTCTATCTTTTAAACGTTTGGACTGGTCAATACCAAGTCAACATTGGTTTATCTAACAAAATCCTCAAATAAAACCCATATCTGTTCAATGTTATCGAAAACAACATGACATCAATGGTTTACATTTCATCGATAAAATCTTATCATTCGATCCAAGATCGAACATCTACCATCATGAACTTATTACCTCTTTCCTGGTTATCTCTACTTATTACATCTGTTTGCTTGATCGGAATTTAATGTAAACGTTGTAAGTAGTTTACTCATTAATCGGGATAATAACAACATGTTCGTGTTTGTTTTCGTATTAACGAACCACATTAAACAAAATGGTAACAACAGGTAGTTGTTTATTCGATTAAAACAAACATGGTGGTAATGGATTTGTTACAAAGAAACAAGTGGTTTTAACTGATATTAATACTATTATTGAAACCTATACCTGTTGTACTAATTGAAGTTAACATCCGATATAATCTCCGATATAATCGTTTTTGTTTAGGTTAATTAAACCAAACGAGTTGACATGATGTTAGGTGGCTAAATGTTTTTAATTAAAAGAATGGTACTGTTTGTTACCAATGATGTTAGAAATTGAAGTAATGGATTAAAAACCGATGAAGGTAGGATATGTGTTGGTTCTTTTAAAAGATTATAACCACGTTGTTCAACGACAACAGGTAGTTCCGACCGTAAACAACGGGTACGAAGATGTTCCTTTCTCTGACCTAAAAGGTTCGGTCCTCAATGAAACTTCTTAGTAATTACAATGTTTATCCCATGTTTCAGTTAATGGTTCAACAAACCTGTCGTTAAGTATACTAAATTCAGATTAGTTTTAATCCAATATTTATATATATATAGTTATAAATTACTTTAAGTTAAAATTGTACAACACAACAAAATCATCATGTTCGTTTTATTTTATTAAGATAATTTGTTTATTAATTAAAATGATGTGGTTGTTTTGATAAAATTCCATCACGTTTACGTCGATATCACCAATAGATTTTTTGATCCGAATCGTGTTGTTAACATTAAATATAAATTTATAACCGATGAGATTTAAACTTTACAACTTATCATTGAGATTATTTCATGTGTCTGTTCCCTTCTTCTACATTTAGACACAACTGTTACCACAATTTATTAATCCAGATATCATTGTAGACACCAACAAGTCGATTAATATTCTTATTACAAATCTATATCTTCCAATGTTAATGATACCCAATGTTGGTATTTCATGTAATTCTATTCATGGTAACATATCGTAATAAGATGTGGTTTATTAATGTTCTGATGTAAGTGGATGTTGTTACCAACGTCCGATGTTTCAATTTTAACAACCTTCAAGTAGTTTTCCATCATCTGTATTCATTGGTAATTGTTACAGTTTACATGAAGTGGTTTTATTCTCTAAACATTTGTATTTAAGATTACTTTGAAACATGGTAGTGTTTGATATTTCTCTGATCCATTGGATGTTTCAATTATCTGATTTATAACTTCTTTGTTCGTTTACAACACCCACCATATCGTCCCTGTTTACGGTTACCTAAACGTTATTAACAGCAACAACCGAAACAAGAATGATGTTGATTCGGATTGTAAGTTATTTGATAAATCAATATCCGATTCAATGTTTAACTAAACAACACAAATGGTTGGTATATTGGATCTGATTAATTATTGACAACAAAATTATAAATTAAAGTTTAATGTATATTGTTGTGGTTAATTAATAGTGTCACATTTATTTAATCGGTTGGTTTTTGTTGTTTTAATCCGAATCCAGTGATAATTTAATATATATAATCGTTATAAATATATCTCAAAGATGTATACCTCGGATTTTGAAGTGTAATTGAATTATTTAATCCTTTCATCATTATCATCAACCATAAACACATAAAAACAAGGTAATAATTGACTGATTTACATCTCCATTTATCATCTGGTATTAATTCGGTTCAATATCTCTGTATATATTATTGTAGACATATTTGTTTAACATCTATTTGATAATATCGATATAAATTGTTATACCTGATAACAACATACCAACGTTATAAGTTCTTTGTTATTTAATTAATTATACCCAACGTGATAACAACGTTGAAACACCATGTTTATACTTTTATATTGTGAGTTATTATAATCACTTCTTCATCATTTCGTTGGATCGATCGGATGTAATATCATCTTAGATTAATTTGTTTATGATTAAAGTTATATTTATTAATAATGTTAACAACATCCATGTTGGTATTTTTGATTAAATAATTAACATCCATTTGACATACAACAAATATGTTAACAGTTTTGTTTCTAATTAATCTGTGTTATACCTGTTCCATTCGCTTCATCGTCATCTCACTAACATCATGGACGTTGGTTTTAACATAAGTTCCATTAACAACATCCTAACCAGTTAATATGTTCATAAGAAATTAGATGTTATCGGTAACATTTTATTAAATCTTTGGTTATATATTGATGGTTGTTTTGATAAATATATCGGATAACCATGTTAATTCGATCGAACGTTGGTAACAGGTTTGATAGACATCATGGGTAATACACATAGATTTATTCTTTCCGATTTAATCCACCATTATTAGCGGTATAATTTTATAATGGTTGGTTATTGAAATTAAACAAAACTATATCTGATGGTTAATATTCTAATATCCTGTTATTAATATGGTTTTTGTATTGTTATTCAACGATTTAAACAAAATGTTGTAAGTGAGATAAAGATCTAGATTTTGTTATGGTTATTAAATGTGGCATGTCTGTTATGAACTAATTGGATAGTAATCGAACGGGAAGGTAGAGATGTTTAAAATGAACTATTTAATTAAATGGTTATAAGATTAATAGATTAAAAAAAACATTAACAACATCCTCCGAATTAGATGTTAATTTAACAATACGAACTTGTGTACTTGTTGGTTCGGAAGATTGGTAGTGACGTTTTAGATTAAACGTAATATATGTTATTCGTATTATATAAGTGATAAGAAACAACAAGTTATTGGAAATTGATGTTATCTGTTATGGTTATGATTTTAATGTATGGAATAATTTGATTTATATTCATATTCATTTATATGCAAACGGTTGTTAAATCCACAACATAGTGACATTAATTACTTCATTACTAGAACTTATTAGATAATGTCAACAATTAATTGTTTGGGTTGGTATAATGTTTGAGGTAACAACCTACATGTTAACAACATGTTTTGTACGTTTGTATGACAAAAGGTTGATTAAAACTTATTACAATTACAACATGTAGTCGATTATTAAGTTCGGAGATGTTTCAACGAGATGATTCATAATTAAGTATGTTGAATAGTACAGGATTTAGTAGACGTTGTTTATATTATATATTTGTACTGGTATTAAGGATATCTTAGTAGTTGGTAATTTATATTCAATTCAGTGAGTATATGTGTTCCGAAATTAAATGATTTAATGTTATTAAACCGATGTTGTTGATTCTTTGAAAGAAACAGAGATCGGTTAGTTAATTCATGGCAAGTTATAATGCCATTATTATCATCTGTGTTGTGATAAATGAGGAGGATGTTTAGTATTATTATTTAATGGTTGATATCATTGTTATATTTGATGTGGTCGTTAAATGTCTATAGTTAAGGTTGTTAAACATTATTTTGTTTCCGGTAAAGAAGTCAGAAGACATAATTTTAATGTAATTTGGTATTAAGTCTGTATTACTTACTGCAATAAGTTTAGATGTAATCTTTAAAAGTTTAGTACTGGATTTGTTTATTTTATCTTCAGCAACAAAGATAATAGGTATTAATGTCTTGGATAATTTATAAAACGTTTGATAATATTCAACATGTTGTATCTGCCTAGTCTTATTACAAATCTGATAATATTTTAGTATTACATTCATAATTATTTTATTGACCACAACGACCAACCTCTGTTTGTATGTAAGTTTCTTCATGATTCCATTTCCAATAAGTATAGGTATTACATGGTTGTTGGATGTTTTTATTGTTCCTGGTATAAAGTTGTTTCGTTTTGTTTTACAACATGGAGTACTACCTGTTTTATCTCTAGTTATTAGCTTAAAACAATTCATGTTCGGTTCCATCTATCAATTCTATGTTTTATTTATTCCGTTTAACATTAGTGGTTTTTACATCTGGTTTTGTTATGTTCTTGGTGTTGGATTTAAAAACTCCATCGAGTTTGTTTGTGATCACTGTTCATCGGATGTTTGTGGTGTATAAATGATGTGTTAATCGTTCCGTTAAGCATACAGATTTGTTGGTTAATTGATTGGGGATTTGTTAAAACGTTGTTACAAGTATCTATGATATCATCAGTTATTATTCCAATCCTTATCAATTGAGTTTAACTTATCTTACAACGTTGTTTTCTTTCAATTATATTACCGATTTTACTCACATTTAATCGTTACAACGTTTGATATCCTATCAGCGTTGGAGTTCAATCTTCGAGATCTGGAATCTGGATGCTATCGACATGATGTTGTTTAAGTTGTAGTTTTTGTTAATCTAATCACATATAATTGGTAATAATTCGATTCCTGAAGACTTGGTACGTTGGAACGGGTTAACAAACATGGTTCAATGTTGTTTAACAACGTGTATGCTATCGATATTGTCCGATAATTCATGAACTATGTTTAGATGTTACAAGAAATAATCAGTGGCTTCTATCTGGTTCTTGTTTAATATGGTACAAATGAGTTGGTAGTTAATATTATTCGTGTAACATATTGATCTGTTCGATTCATTTTACAACAACCAAAATTCTGATCATTGATTTATTAGTTGGTATTAGTTGGTGCCGATAAATGGTTGGATTAAGCAAATGTTTGGTCGGATGTTTGACTTGATACAACCATGGATTAACCGTTAATGAATTAAATGACATTTAATGGACTTATTCCAACAACGTGGACATGGATGTTGGATTTTGGTAATAATTCTATATCTGTTAATGAATAAATTTATCAGTTTAATTTAACATGTTTAAACATCTTCGGATGTTATCATGAAAATATTAATCACAACGTATAGTATTTTATATATATGTTAATGATGATTCGTTTATAATTATTAGTACAACGTTCGGTTGATTATCGTTTGTGGATTACATCGGTAATATATTTTGATTTATTAGTACTAAGTAATGGTTTATGTTTTAGTATATGTTTGATAGGATTTATATGGTGGGTTTAAACAGGTCAAACGTTGGTAGTAAATATGTTTTAATCGGTATTTATGTTGTTATTGTGGTTAATATTCACAGGTTACAACGTAGTAACGATTTGGATGTTGGTTTTAAGATTAGTAATTAATGAAGCGATTAGTGTTTTGGAATCATCGAGATATTGATGTTTATTTTCTTTATGGTTATGAGAAACAACAACAAAGAGATTCTTTTATTAGTTTGGTTTTTCCGTTGATAGTTTTATATTTATCAGATGGTATTCTGTATGTATTTATGTTTAATTTATGTGTGTGTTGATGTTGGGAGTGGGATCTTGATGGTTCAGTGTTGACATTATTGATGTTCGATTTAATGTTATTCGGATGTAAGTCATTGGTTATAAACAGTAATTGTTACATGTCTATGTGGTTTGGTTGTATTGCTTAAAACAACGTTTGTGGAGATAAATTTATCAGGTTGTTGTGTTTATGTTTATAACGTTCGGAGATTTTAATCAGGTTATTAAAGGAACCATTTTATCAGATCATATTTGTTCCATAATTTTGAATGATGTTAATAAATGGTACGGATTCTAATGTTTCGGAAGTTTATCAATGGATCCCATGATTTCGATGTAAAAATTCGGTCACGGTTGTTGCCAACAAGTTAACAGGGATGTAAGTATGTCATCGATATCCGTCTTATATTTTATCTCTGAGATATAAGTTTATTACGTTTTCTTTGAATTTTATAAACAAGTAATTGTTATTTAAGGTATGTGTTTACTCGATGGTGATAAAAATGAGACGGATTTATTATGTTGGAGGTTGATGTTAAACACATTAAAAAATTATAATGTATAGGTTAAATAGTTTGTTGATATTATACATAATATGGTAATTATCGTTGTATTGATATGTTGTTATATTGGTGTTATTATTATATTAAAAAATAAAGGGAGTGGTATACCGATTAAATTTATGATGAAGAATAACAACATCCAGTCATCATTAGCTAACATTTATGGTTTTCATCTACCAATCGGTTAACTAATTACATCCCAAGTCATGAACCGAACACCGATGTTAATAGTTTCATTTAACAAAACAATTATAACTCCGATTGTAAAAACAAAATTAACTTCAAAAGGTGTCATAATTCCAAACTCTAATGATTCAAAACTTTGTGTGGGTGTTGTTATCAGTTCAAATTCCGAACTTAAGACCGGAGATAAGGTATTATATATTAGAACAGAAAACCTATGTTACAACCTCAATTCACTAGAAGTAGACATAGTTAACACATCAGATGTTGTTGTGTTGTTTCGAACATCTTGTACCGAATGGGATTAATGGATAACTGTATTGTTTTCGGAAAAGAAGCAAGGGATGGAATATTGGAGGGTATAAACATGGTATCGAACGTTGTTAAAGTAACCTTAGGTCCGAATGGACGGAACGTTGTCATCGACAAAACAGATGGATCACCGAGAGTAACAAAGGATGGAGTAACAGTTGTTCGAGAAATTAATCTTAATGGAGGATTAATGAATACCGGAGTCAAGATGTTGAAGGAGGTTGCGGTTAAAACAAACGATGTCGTTGGAGATGGAACAACAACGGCCACAGTACTTACTCAAATGATGGTTAATGAAGGATTGAAAGCTGTTAATTCAGGTGCAAATCCAATAGATGTTAGAAAGGGAATGGCACTTGCGGTAGAGGAAGTAGTAAGGATCTTACAAGAAAATTCTAGGAAGGTATCTGGGTTAGAAGAGATTATCCATGTTGGAACAATTGCAGCAAATGGTGATAGGAGGATAGGATTGGACATCGGTGAAGCATTACAACGGGTAGGTAACGATGGAATAGTTACTGTTGAGGAAACAAAAGCCTTGGAATCTGGATTAGAATTGGTTGATGGAATGAGATTTGATAGAGGTTATATTTCAAGATATTTTATTCCCGATCAAACAAAGACAACTTGTGATTTCCAACATCCATATGTTTTGGTTTGTGATGAAAAGATAACGAGTATAAAATCAGTTCTACCTGTGTTAGAAATTATATCAGGAACCGATAATAGTCTTGTAATTATTGCCGAAGATATTGAAGGTGAAGCGTTAGCGACTCTATTGTTGAACAAGTTTCGAGGAAAACTGAAAATCGTTGGAGTTAAATCACCGGGTTTTGGTGACCGAAAGCAACAAATGTTAGAAGATATATCGTTGTTAACCGGTGCTCAGATAATCAGTAGTGGTTTAGGATTAAAACTGGAAGATGTTACCATCAGTCAATTGGGTAAAGCAACACGAATAGTTGTGGATAAAGATACTACCACCATCATTGATGGGTTAGGTGACAAGGTTGAATTACGGAACAAAATAAGACAGATTAAACAACAATGAGATAATGTTGAGTCGGAGTATGAGAAGGAGAAATTACATGAACGATTGGCAAGATTGACTGGTGGAATAGCCATGATAAAGGTAGGTGGATCAACTGAAATTGAAATTAAGGAAAAGAAGGATAGGGTTGAGGATGCATTGAATGCTACCAGATCGGCAATTCATGATGGTATTATTGCTGGTGGTGGTACAGCTTTGTTTTGGATATCGAAGAAGTTAAACATTGAACTTCCGAACAAAGACCAACAGATAGGACTGAATATTATCAAGGAATCTTTAACCATTCCTATCAAACAAATAATTATAAATAGTGGCATGGATCCTGATTTAATATTAAAGAACATTGAAGCTGAAAACAAAATTGCTTATGGATATGATGTTAGAGGTATGAAATATGGTGACTTAATAGTATTTGGTATTATTGATCCGGTTAAAGTAGTTGAAACGGCATTAAAAGAAGCGGCATCTGTTGCCGGATTGGTTGTTATAACCGAAGTGGCAATAGTGAACAAACCAAAACAAACAGAAGGATCCGCTTCCAAAGAACCATCGGACATATAGGTTCCATTCTATACCTAATATATTCATAAATTAACATTAATATTAAATATCTTGTCCAATTACTTATAAATATATATCGACATCACAGTTTTATATCCTATTTCTCATTATTTACAACATATATCCCAATCTGATTCATTGTTCTCATTACTACATCATCAACCAATGTTATTGGTGTTTCATTTATACCAAATCAATTAATGATTCAACATACATGTTAACCAACGTGAGTCGATATACGGTAACCTCTTCCATGGATCAACGAAGTCAGATATTCTGTTAGTCATTTATAGGATTAACATGGTTAAATTAATCGATCATTTCATCATGGTTGTTGCTATGTGTTAATTAATTCATTGTTCTAAATCTGTCAATCTGTATTCTCTTATTCGTGTTAAATTACCCGTCATATACCAAACACCATCATCTAACAACTACTTAAATCTCATTAAACGGACCAAAACATATGGTCCCATCGACTTGTTTACAAAAACAACAACCACACATTAGTAATTTCTTCATAACAACGTTGTAACAACACATTTGAAGGTATTATTCTAATTACATGAATGGTGGTTTTATACATCATATTATATGGTTATATCCTTGTTCATCTTTGAGATCAGCATCGTTTAACTTGTTATTTACTCTATAGTATCTAAGTAAACATTTTATATTATCCATATATATTTCATGTGTTATCCAAAAAAGAGACATAAGTGCCATATGTTTCCAACCCGTCCAATGAAACTACCAAGCATCTCATATCTAATCAATTACTAAATAAACATATCCTAATGATGAACTGAAACCAATGTTTATCATCTGATTCAATCAAATTACATCATTAGTTCAGATATATTTTATTGATTCAAACAATCCCATCATAATATCGACAGATCTCAATGTTTATTCCCAACCTCCATCCCATTAATAGCTAATCACTGTCACCATGTTGTTTCCATCATTGAATTAACCTCTTAGTTACAGTTATCATAACAGATATAAAAACAAATTAATTTACATACAACAATGAAGTGATCCGTGTTGTTCAAAACGAAGCAACTACATCCCATAAATCAATTTAATTAACATACTATATAGATCAGTTATCTGATCCTATCTTCGGATTATACAACATATAATTCAGACAATAACCTCCCATCAACTCATCGTCATATAAGCCAACACCCAATGAAACACAATCAAATGAATATCTCACATACGTTGTTCCCAATCATGGTTATAAAACTTACGAATATTATAGGATAGTTTATCAAACCAACCTTATTACAATTAGAAACAATTAAACCGATCTAAACAATCGGATATAACATATAAGATATTAACACAAATATATATAACACCCAAACGGTTGTTAATAATGTAAACAAACAGAATAACATCAGCATCATTGGAACAATGGTTTTAGCCAACATGTACGTGATTTCATTCATTGCCATTTAGTCATTAGTTAATCCAACATTGGATGTTTTGATTATTAAATTAATAATTACAGATAAATATGATGTTATGGTATCCGATGCCATGGTTTCAATGGTCCATATCCAACATCCAGATTGATGGTTTGTTGTTAGCAACACGGAACCAAATGTTATACTTACTTGTAAAATATATTAATAATTTGGTTACATACTGAACTTATCATCATGAAAAGGTTTCAATTCAAACATCCTTAGTGTTGATATAATTCGAGTATTCATTTATAAGTCCAACTATTCATCAACATTTTGTTTGGTATAGTTAAAACATCCCGATTACCATACTGTGTTATGTCATAATTATTACATCAAGTTACTTCGATTAATCAATTTAAGAGTCAATCAATTACTCCGATATACGATAAATGGCTAAACTTTATCTGATTATCTGTTAAACATGACATGATGTTAAGCTAAATTGATGTTTATAAATTACAACCTTGACGGTAAATCCCAACAATTCGAATTAATTATATCACATCTGACATCGAACGTTTGGTCCCAAACATTAACAACAACACACCAATCTTCAAACGTTTCATTTAAACCTACATTTATATATAGCCATTGATCGTAAGTTGTTGATTGATTTGTAATTAATTCATTGATCTGTTGGTTTTATAAATTCATCGTTACATATCGATCAGATAAAACGAGATCGACAACTTTCTCCTCTATAAACGTTGTGGTTGTTTCAACGTTCCAAACCATTATCAGAACATCAAGCTTAGTCAATGGTTTGTTAAAACCGTTTATCCGATTACCTACGTCTCAAATTAATCGCAGCGGAGCGTTAATCTTGATAGGTATTATTAATTCCGAAATATATCTCTTATAACTAACAACATGATTACTGGTTATTTAATCAATTTTAACAACAAAAATATGGTTACTAGTACAAAATGTATTAACAACTACTTCGATCCAAACGTAAAAACCATTACAACGTTGTCAAACATCCATGGAGTTAACATATAATTTTTATTTCAAGTTAATAAATGCCATTTTGGATAATGTTAGATGCCATACAAGTGATCTTGGTTTTCGCAATGAAATCGAGTTTATTTCAAAAGGTGGTGGTTACAATCCGGTAACAATATATGATAAAATTATAGAAAGTGATATAATTGAATTAATAAATCTGATAACTCCGAAGATAGAGGTTTATAGTGAGGAGTTCGGATGTTGTCCAAAAGGTAGCAGCATGTGAGTTGTTGATCCAATAGATGGTACAAAGTCATTTGTTAGTGGTTCACCAATATGGGGTACATTGATTGGTTTAATAAAAGATGGATCTTTTGTGTTAGGTGCTGTTGATCATCCGGTTTTAAATGAAAGATTAATCGCTATCAATGGTAAAACCTTTTACAAGAACAAAAACCGTGACTTTGTTTTATTACCGAAGATAGTTGACAACAAAATGTTAAACCAGTACGTCATAGCTACTTCTTCATCTAGCCACATGAATTTAAAGGAGAAACGAACATTTGATCGCTTATCGAAGAAAGTCCAACATGTGATACACGATTATGACTGTTATGCTTACACTTTGTTGGCAAGAGGATGTATAGATGCTGTTATTGATTGTAATCTTAAACCATATGACTTTGTTCAGTTAGTTCCGATATTGAAAGGAGTGGGATGTGAGATATATGATTGGCAAGGAAATGATACTTGTTATAGTAAAAGGATTGTAGTTTCGAAACCAGGTAGAATTAGACACAACGTTGTAAAGATATTATCGAAGGCATGTTAACATCATTATTGTTTCATATGTTTTGTTGTTCCGATCTTCATGTACGATTTGAAGATAAATTCTTAAGTGAATAATACCAGTTCAAACAAAACTAATGCTTATATGGCATTGTTAAAGTTAGGAAGGAAACGGAGGTTAATACTGGATGGTGCGATGGGTACTCAGATACAAAAGTTTAAATTAAAGGATAGACATTATGGTGGTAAACAAAACAGAGGTAACAATGATATTTTGAACATTACTCAACCAAGAGTAATCGAGAAGATACATCAGAGTTATTTAGAGGTTGGAGTAGACATAATCGAGACGAATACCTTCAATTCAAATCGAATTTCTCAATCTGATTACAACAACAACTGATCTTGTATAGAACTCAACAAACGGGCAGTGTTAATAGCAAAGAGAGCGAGGTTAAAGTATTCGTTTTACAACAAACGTCGTGTATTTGTTGCAGGTTCGGTTGGTCCAACAAATAAAAGCTTAACGGTACCTTCCAATGCATTGAAACCTGCATATCGAGATGTTTCATTCGATGAAATGGTAACAAGTTATAAACAACAGATTAACACATTGTTAAACATGGATGTAAACATTTTATTGATAGAAACTGTTTTTGATACAATAAATGCCAAAGCTGCATTGTTCGCTTACTTGGAGGTGTGTAGAAAACTAAAGACCGAACATGCTTTAGTAATATCAGTGACAATAAGTGATGCATCCGGAAGGACTTTATCCGGCCAAACTCTAGAAGCATTCTGGCATTCGGTTAGTCATGCCAAGCCATTAAGTGTTGGATTAAATTGTGCCCTTGGACCAGAACATCTAAAACAATATGCTTCCGAACTATCGAGTATTGTTGGTAAATCAATATGAGTATATCCGAATGCAGGTTTTCCAAACGAAGAGGGAAAGTATACTCAGAATCCCGATGATTTTGCTAAGCAGATTAAAAAATTAATAAAACATGCATGTGTGTTAGGCGGTTGTTGTGGTACCACTCCCAAACATATTTCGGAATTAATTAAGTTTAAATTATCAAACAAACCTTCAAAGGTTGTAGATGTTAGTACTAAATCCAATTGTTTGTTCTTAAGTGGATTAGAGCCGATGAAGATCAACAGAGATGGATTTTATGAAATCGGTGAACGAGCAAACGTATCAGGATCGAGTAGATTCAAGCACATGATAACTTCAGGTAACTATGAAAGAGCTTTGGACATCGTAAGACAACAAGTAGTACATGGAGCAAAAATTATAGATATAAACATGGATGATGCTTTGTTGGATTCGGAGGTAGAGATCTCAAAATTCTTGAACTTGATTAACACCGAACCTGATTTATCAGCATTACCAATTATGATTGATTCTTCCAAGTGAGGTACACTTTTGATCGGCATGAAGCATATACAAGGTAGAGGTATCGTAAATTCTATCTCACTTAAGGATGGAGACAAACAGTTCATAGATAAAGCGAGGTTGATCAAGATGCATGGATGTTTACCGATCACGATTGCGTTCGATGAAAGAGGACAGGCATCAAACGTTGAACAACGATTAGAGATTTGTAAAAGAGTACATGGATTGTTAACGAGGGAAGTTGGTTTTACCGATGAAGAAGTAATAATAGATTTAAACACCTTTGCAATAGCAACGGGAATTACAGATCATGATAGAAATGCTTTAGAATTAATCAACAGTATTAAGTTAATAAGTATAATTTATCCGAAGATAAATCTAGTGTTAGGCATATCGAATTTATCGTTCTCGTTCAGAGGTAACAACAAAATCAGAGAATCATTACACTGCATGTTTTTAAGATATGCTAAACTCGTTGGTTTAAATCTCGGAATTATAAACGTTCAGAATCAAATATCCTATAGTAAGCTTAGTGATAAGATTAGAAATTTATGTAAGTCACTAATATTAAACAACGTGCAGGTATCGATAGAAGAGATCTTAAACGTTTTCGGTACCAGGTTTAATGTTCTCAGTAATGGGGAGAATGGAAGTAATTGAAGGAAATGGGATGTTAAATCAAGAGTAATACATGCTGTTATTGGTGGAATTGATAAATATATTGAACAAGATTCAGTAGAATTAGCTAAAGACATAGGTGCGTTACGAGTTATAGAGGAGGTATTGATGGAAGGTATGGATATTATAGGTAAACTGTTTGGAGATGGTAAGATGTTTTTACCACAGATGATAAAAGCGGCAAGAGTAATGAAGAAAGCCGTAACCGCAATAACACCATTGATAAAGATCGGAAGTACTAAGAACAACAATGTGATAGTGATGGCAACGGTTAAAGGTGATGTTCATGATATCGGTAAGAATATTGTTAGTACTGTTTTATCGTGTAATAATTACCAGATAATAGATTTGGGAATAATGGTTTCTGCTAACGAAATCGTTCAAGCCGCCATTAAATATAAAGCAGATGCTATCGGAATCTCGGGTTTAATATCTCCTTCATTGGATGAAATGGTTAAAGTGGCAAGACTTCTACAAAGGAAATCATTGGATATCCCACTACTTGTTGGCGGTGCAACAACGAGTAAACTGCATACAGCAATAAAGCTTTACCCTGAATATCCTAATGGCATTGTGATACATGTCAAAGATGCGAGTAAAGCCGTTGATGTTTTGGCTAAATTGTTTAAAGGATCAAGAAGTACTTATATTAAAACATTGAAATCGGATTATGAGTTAATAACAGATATTTATAACAGATCTAAATTACAACGTTGTAGAATACCGTTTGAAACTTCATTAAATCGTTCGTTTAAGTTCAACAAACGAGTAGTTCCGAATGTTAATTTCATTGGTACAAAGACTAGTTGTGTTGGAAATTTAAAAGGTCTTCGTATTAAACATGGTTTTAATGAAAGTTGTGTGGTAGTGGCAAAAATAACAACACTACAAAAGAAGATGTTTAATAAAATGATCTCAGAGAGATGGGTAAGTATCAGAAGAACTATTGGCATGATGAAGGCCGTTAACAGACATGGATCTATTTGTGTTCTGAATTCAAATAACGTACTGATAGCCAAACTCCCGATGCTAAGACAACAACAAAACACTAACTTATGTTTAAGTTTAAGTGACTTTGTTGATGGTAATAATGATAATATTTCAATATATTGTTGTGTTGTTGGTATTGAGTCTACTTTAATACATCGATATTTCAACGATAGAAATCGGTTGCAATGTGCTTATGTTTTCAAAACAATTTGTGATAACTTAGTTGAATCATGTTCAAAGTCCACTTACGATACAATAAGATATCATGTTTGGGCTTATGCATGTAAACGTTCACATAGTGACATTGAAGGAAGACGAACAGGTATTAGACCAGCACCGGGTTATCCAATCATCCCAGACCATGGAATTAAACATAATTTATTTAGAATATTATCCTTGAAATCAAATATTGGTCTAATGATATCTGATGTCTGATCTTTTATACCACAAACCAGTATATTATCCATGGTTGTTGCCAACCCACATGCTGTTTATTTCGGAATAAAATATATAGATAAACAACAAATAATTTCATATTGTAAACAGCTAAAACAAAGTGTTAAATCAGTAGAAAGATCACTAAGTCCATTGATTTGTTATGTTCCCGAATCAATGTTAACATAATTTGTTAATACCATGGACGTTTACATCTAACTACCAAAACAAACAAGTTCCCATTAGAAACGATGTAAGTTAACAGTTCAAATCTTCTTGAACTATTCATTGTTCCATTTGTTTATTCAATTGATTGATAATCTTTGATTGTAACCATAACATTTGTAAGCATACTATCCAACATCTACTTCTACCCTGTTGTCATCCCATCGGTATACCAAACATTACTAAAACCAACATACTATTTGTTATTATTAGTCTATTATACCATCCCATTTGATTAAACAGTTACTACCATTGGTGTTGTTGTTTAATCACTAGGTTGTATGTTAACAAAGTTTATACATCCAATATGGTAGTCATTTTGTAACCATTTATGCATATGTTCTTATGGCAATCAGTGTTTCATCGATAATAACATAGTGGTAATATTACATCTAAATCGTTCAGACCAAATGTTCTTTATTTTAATAACACAATTACCATTTCGATGTTCCGAACCAAGCAACACCGATATAAATTCATTTAACATACGAACTGATTGTATCCGTTTGTTCAAGTTACAACGTTCGAACACCATCATGTGGTCAATTGATTCGGTTAGTGGTAATTAACTTAATAATACACTATTATAACAACAAACGAACGGTTACAACGTTGTAGGTAAGAACATCTTAAATAATTACAACACAAATTAAATATACCATTGAATATAGGTTAAGAATCTACCAATTAATATTCGGTTGTTCATGTAAATGTTATTACCACCGTACTCTATTGATAGCCTGATTGGTTTTATTAATTCAGTTGTTATGATCTGTTTCCAACGTTCCATTCTCTCATAATTTGTTTCCAATGCCATGTCAAGACTGAACTTATTCGAATTAAAACCAACACGACCCATCTATCTCTCCAATATTGTCGTTATTAATATTAAATTCTAAATCAACTAAACATAACAACAAACATGTACCAACGGTTGTGATTAATTGTTACCTAAATTCACAGCTATATCATCATCTTTATAATTTATCTAATTCAGACATACAAAATCCACATGTTATATTCTAATAAATCATTTATCTTTATGTCTTGTTCGACACCAACATTCATGTGATTAAAATATACAAGTTAGATATATTTAATTAAATTTACAACAAACCAACTCCTTGGTATTTCTAATGTAGATGTTTAACTGTAAATATTAGTAACGTCTTGATGTTTTCAATCAAATGATTCTAAATAACAGACCTCGATCCCATTGATCCGTTGGATGTTATTAACAGTGACATTAATATTAACATCTTCAATACCTTGAACCGAACATTTGAAACATTTAACACTGACATCATTGATGTAAATCTTCATAATTGTTTAAATGTTATAACCCAACGTTTACTAACCAAAAATATCAAACGATCAGATGTAATCACACATTATAACATGTTTGGACATAATTATGTTCCGATCGATTATAGCCATTAAATCATTAAATACAGATTAGGTTTAATTGATAACATGTGATTAACGTACAAAATTTCAATTGTTATATCGAAGTTGTTTGGGCGTTGTTGTTTGAATCACATCATTGGATCAGATAAGTTATTAAATCATTTTGTCATATGTTAGTAATATTAATTGGTCTAATTAAAACATTTCAAGATAATTCTATCAAGATTACTTAAACTTATAATTTAAAACATCAAAATATATGGTATGAATTTTGTTCTTCTAACATCAATTAATAGCTCTAATGATTTGTAATTATAGTTCGGTTATAACTTCCGTTCAAATCTTTAACTAAATCAGAAAACAAACATGCCAACATGCACATATTTATTTACTTCAAAGTACGGGTTGTTATGATTTTGTTTGATTTAATCGGATAGTAAATTATCATTGAAAACATCCATGCCACAATCGGTGATTGTACAAGTAAGAACAGAATTGTTATATATCGGGTAGAGATTAATAAATTGGAGTAAGTTGTATTATTTACTTAAGTTATTATATTTAGCATTATGGTATAATATGGCCGTTGTATTCTATGTTCTATACATTTGTTTTATGTAACAGTGTACCGTGTTGGTATTAACAAACATCGGAAGTAACCGATCTGTTATTAATCAAAATCCAAGTGTAATATAACTTCTTCTAAAGAAGTGAATAATCGGATGTAATTAATACCAATAAATTACATGAATGACAGATCAAACGGAGATAGAGGTGTTAACTATATTCTGTTGAGGTCTACAATCTGTGTTGTGGTTAGGATGTTTGATACCTTTTACTATCAAGCAAGTATCGGGAATTACATCGTATAGTTAAGACTTCATTACAAGGATCAATGACGATTAATCCGAAACAACATCCTGTTCTGTTAATATATAAAAACATCCCGATGATTCAGATGAAAACAAACGAAACAACCGAGATGTTAAGAGTTTTAATAATTGGTTCTTCTGATTGAAGCTTACGATTTAAACGAAACAAAATACCAACACCCAATTAAACTCCACCATGTTGTTAACCGAATGATGTTTATATTTTGGTTTGGATGAAGTATTCTATGTGATGGTATAATTTGATGGAAAGAAATAACATTTCTCAATGAGAACAACAATCGAATATACTACTAAATCATTAATTGTTTACTACGTTGGTCACAACGTTTGATGTGTCCGAAGCCAATGATTAGGTTTATAACAATTAACTCGATAAGTGTTAAGAGTAAAAAACAGATTAAATTAACATGAACTATTTGTTGTATCCAGTCTTTAATTGGATCAAGGATGGAATGATGATTTCGATAACATTGTCATGATAATATGGCTAAGAATTAGATAATTACAACGGCCAAACATGTAGACCTCCCTCTGATGACACATTAGACAGTTAATTAATAACATACCTGTTGTTGCCACTTAAACAACCAACCATTAATACCATGGTTCGAAACAACAAAGTAGTAAGTTGTTGTTTTGTGTTACTCATAGCAGTTCAGGATCACTTCGTTGTAAGTTTTGTTGATTTAAGTCATATTTATTTCGGATTAATTTATAAACAACATAACCATTAGATACATATTTTAATTAAAACATCTTGATAAGAACAGGTACGGATGTTGTATTCGTTGTAATTTAATGTCATAATGTTTATATATAAACCTCAGAATAATATTAAAAGATTTAACCAAACCAGATGTTGATGTAATTAAACCTCTTCGTATGTAAAAGAAAGAAAGATAAGAACAATGAGAAGGTAATAATGAAAGATAGGATTAGTTTAAGTGGGATTGTTAGTAACAAACCTGTAACAAATTTAAGAGAAGGAGTACAGAAAAGGTTATACAATAATGTACTATGAGGTTGTTATAACAACGAAGGAATAAAAATATCCAAGTTAGGACTAAACATCCAAGGTTTATTTCCATTCAGTATTGGGTGTTGGACGTTGGAATATGGTAGGATTGAAATATATATTTTATCAGAGATATCAAATGGTTTTGATTTAATCCTCGATGTTATTCGATATCAATCGTATAAAAACATAACATTTATACCTCAGAGATCGGAACTAAACATGTCACTAGTGATCTTACCAACACTTATGAGGGATAATGCGGTTCTTGTTGATGGAGTTAAGAAAACGTTGGTGTTGCAGTTAATAAGAAATATTTCTGTTGTATTTGATCGGGACAACGAGGTAATTAATATGGTAACAAGAAGTTCAACACATTTAAAAATCCAGGGATCAAGAATAAAATATGGTAACTGTAATTCGGATTTATTTGCTACAATGTTGTTGTTAAAATCAAAATATTCACATATACTTAAAAATATATCCGATCTAACACATCTGGTTTATTATAAGGGGCGTTGAATGAAGTTTGATTGGAAATGATCGAGTTTAGATATAAGTACTTCAAAGTATGGTCGAAAGAGATCATCCAGACATGTCAAAAACATAGTGGGATGTTGTTATAAAAACAGTGTTGTTTGTTCATGTTTTGTTGTTAACCAACTTGGAAATGTAATTGTCAACATGGGTGATAAATTAGATTTGGATATAAATCTTGTAACAAGACACATCGATGTCTTAAGGATTACAGAAACATCGAAACCATTTGTTTTAAAGTTATTTAAACACATCGGACGTTTGATAAGTTCAAATTTATGTTATGAAAGTGATATTGATTCTAAAACCATCAGAGATGTAGATTTAACCTTAATCGGAAGATGTACTTTAAATGATATAACATGTAATAACCAAGACTTTGGTTTAGATTTATTAACGAAGAAAGATTTGGTTTCACTTTGAACTAAACATACTATCGGAAGCACAAGTTTTAACTCGATTAATTGTGATATTAAAATTATAAAAGGTAGTGGTGATTATTTAACAGATATCATTTATAATTACTTAGCAAGTGTGTTGAACTCACAGGTTGTTGAACAATCATTGGAGTATCCCGAAGAAAGGTCCACAATCGATGACAACAATGTTGTTATTAAAACTCTTTTAGAATCCAGTGATCGAATACAAAAACATGTTGATAAATGTTTTAACTCATCAAGCCGTTGTCAGTATCTAGATCAAGTTAACAGTTTATCTGAATTATCTCATAAAAACAAGTTAATATGTATGGGTGAAGGTGGATTAACACAACAAAATGCTGATAATTATGCGAGAGATACCAAAAGGTGACACTTGGCCAAGATATGTCCGATTGAATCACCAGAAGGTCAGAACATTGGCTTAATTTTATCATTGACAACATATGCCAACGTTGATGTTAATGGTCATATAATTACTGGATATTTTAAAACATACAACGGATTAATCAGTAACAACGTTGTGTACCTGAATTACTACGAATGTAAGAATCTGAAAGTTTCGATGTCACATCGGAATGATTCAAACAAGTGGAGCTTATGTTTATACCAAGATACAACAATAGTTGTTGATAAGAGATCTGTGGATCTGACTTTAATGACCGAAGCTCAAGTGTTTTCATCTGCTGTTTGTTTGATCCCGTTTCTCGGACACAACGATCCAACGAGGGCATTAATGGCTGCAAACATGCAGAAACAAGCCATACCGTTATTGAAACCACAGGTTCCTTTAATTGGAACTGGTGAAGAAAACAACGTTATGAGGAATACCGGTGATAATGTCACAGCAATCAATGATGGTATGGTAACGGCCGTTGTTTCAAACAAAATTATCATTTATGAATCAAATAAACCAAAACATAGGGTTTACACTTTACCGACAATTGAAAAAACAAACCAAGAAACATGCCAAAGGATACGAACCGTTGTCAACCCTGGACAGATGGTAAGATCGGGAGATGTTATTGCCGAATGTCAATCAAGTTGTAATGGAGAAATGAGTTTAGGTTCCAACCTGTTAGTGGCATTCATGTGTTGACATGGTTATAACTTCGAGGATTCGGTAATATTATCGGAAAATGTTATCAACAAAGGTATCTTTAAATCAATACATATAATAGATCTTGAATCAAAGGTCATGAAGACTAAACATGGTGATGAATGATTAAGTGCCGATATAATTGAGATACCAATGAAGTACCGAAAACATCTAGATCCCAACGGGATAGTTAAAGTGGGTAGCAACGTCCAGGAAGGAGATGTGTTAGTGGGCAAGTTAGTTCTTAGGGATGATGAAGGAGGGAATAGAGATGTACTTCTTGATGTACATGAGGTTGTTAAGAAACCACAACGTTGTTATAACAAGGTAATTAAAATTGGTACGGATGTTGGAATGGATGAATCTGATGAATTAGATGATGGAAGTGAACAGGTTATTGAAGATGGAGGTAATAAACTTGATGTTGGTGGGTTGATTAGTGATATAGGAGATGATGGTGGTGGTTGGAGTGTGGATAGTGCATGTGATGATGAGGAGGAAGGATGTTCTATTGATCTATCGAGTAATGTTTCTCTTAGAGTACCGAATGGGATAGAACATGCAACAGTTATAGAGGTAAAGAGGATAAAGTTAAATGAAGGAAATGATGGTTATGATGGGGCATACGAGGAATGTTTATGTCATTACAACATGGTGACCAACAAATACATAAAACGATGTTCTTCGTTGTTACAACGGAATATGGCTGATTATTTATCAATAAAGTTACCATTTACATCAGAGGATAACTACATTCGTAATGCATTATCATTTCTATTCAAACATTATTTAAATTATATACATAAAATCGGAGATATATTACTCGATAAGTTAACCAAACGTTTGAGCAGTAATGATCCGAATGATGAGTCGAGAGTACTAGAAGTCATTAAGATTAAATTGTTTATGATAAAATCAATTAAGGTTGGTGATAAGATATGTGGACGGCATGGCAACAAAGGTGTGATATCGAGGATAGTTCCGAAGGAGGATATGCCATTCATGGCCGATGGAACACCGATCGATATTATATTAAATCCCTTAGGAGTACCATCTAGGATGAACATCGGTCAGATATTGGAAGCCAACTTTGGCTTGATCAGTTATAAATTAGGATTAGAATTCAAGAACATATTAAACATGTATTATAAAACGAATGATGATCGGATATTGGAACAGGTTATACCAAAGCTTACTGAATTATATCCGAATATAAATAACTTAACAAAAGATATGATCTTGGTTT
Source organism: Candidatus Hodgkinia cicadicola (assembly GCF_002774925.1). NCBI lineage: Bacteria > Pseudomonadati > Pseudomonadota > Alphaproteobacteria > Hyphomicrobiales > Candidatus Hodgkinia > Candidatus Hodgkinia cicadicola. Next base: position 1,296 of record NZ_NXGO01000041.1, on the reverse strand, counting down.
TGTTGTCTGAATTATCACAAGGAGTAAAGATATCTTGTCCGTTGTTTAACTTCTCATTCGAACCATGTTTGAAAGATTTTAACAAACGATTAACGATTGATCTCAGTGGTAAGCTTCAGCTGTACGATGGTGTTTCAGGTTTGCCATTCAAAAACAAAACTACTGTTGGTATTATATATATTTTTAAGTTAAATCACTTGGTTGATGACAAAATCCATGCCAGATCAACAGGTCCTTATTCGATTGTGACACAACAACCTCTTAAGGGAAAGTCTCATAAAGGAGGACAGAGGTTAGGTGAGATGGAGGTATGGGCGTTGCAGAGCTACGGTGCTTCATATTTTCTAAGAGAATTAATAACTGTTAAATGTGATGACATGTTAGCAAGATCCGAACTCAAAACTAACATCCAACATGGTAACCTAAAGTATAAAGCATATCGAAATGAAGGTGTGTTTGTTTTAATTAAGGAATTATTCGCTATGTGTATCGATATTAAGTTAAAAATAGAATAATGTTATCAAATGTTTGGTAAGGATATATTAAGCATTAAATTCGAAATAGCATCATCTGAGACCATACTGTCTTGGTCATATGGGGAAGTACGTAATGGTAATAGTTTTGATGATGATGGCAAACCGATTATGGATGGTCTGTTTTGTCCAAAGATATTCGGATCAAGGAATAAAACCGAATGTTTATGTAAGACACCGACATTAACTCAATCATTTGATTGTATGGTATGCCATGTATATTTAGGTGGAAATACAACAAAAACACGATCAAGGTTCGGACATATTAGTTTAGCAACACCCATGGTTCATACATTGTTTTATAAGACGATGCCAAACATCCTGAGTTCGTTGTTAAATGTGGACGTTGAAAGAGTTCGGGATTTAGTTAGATGTAAACTTCATGTCATCAGACGATGTGATACAGGAGAATTTAAACGTGGTCAAATTATATCGAGAGAAATCTATAGCAAGTTATGAATGAAGACCGAAAGTTATGAGGTCGAATCCAGTGGTAATGCCATAACGTTGTTGTTATCGATGATTCAGTTAAAAGAACTCAAACGATCCTTAATCGACAGTAAACGTAATGTTAAATCGATAGAAATATTGAACGATGTAAACGACAAGATTGAGATAGTGGATTGAGTTATTAACAACAAAATGTCATTGAATCTAATGGTGATAAACGTCTTACCTGTTTTACCTGCTGAATTAAGACCATCTGTGGTTTTAGATGATAATACAAAAGCAAGTTCCGATTTAAACGAGCTATACAAAGGTG
>NZ_NXGO01000040.1:0-1198 GCF_002774925.1 Candidatus Hodgkinia cicadicola | reverse complement strand
AAGTTGGACTTTGAAGTGCTCATACTGCAGGTAATTGTGTTAGGCAAATAACATGTAATCCAAAACATGGAATCGGTCTTGACGAACAAACAGATATAACAGACTTAATGACTGAACTTTATAATCAATTTATGTTAAATGAAAGATTAATAGATTTACCCAAAAAAGTTAAGATCAGTGTTAGAGGCTAATCACAAGAACCCAGATTCATTGAACGACAAATTGTAAAAAGTAAACATTGTTCTTTAGACGCCATATTTGACTGGATAATTCATTCAAAATCGATTTTCGCCTACCTTGGGATATGTGTCTCATAATAATTGTCGGTGCAAATTTGTTGAATAACCAAGTATAATTTTAATGTCAAACTGAGTAATTACCAATCACAAATTAAAGAACTTAGTACAGAGTGTAACCATGTTTTTATTTCATAGGGAAGTGTATTGTATAAATTGTGTATTGTATAGCAGAGAGAGCGAGAATGACGTTAAGCGCTCATGTCGCAAATCCGGCGAACTAACTGCTCGATTAAGAAGGTCGAACGAAGGCGGAAGTAAAATTTGAATGCTCCAAGCCGTCATAGCTAAGAACACCTTTTAACACACTATTTATTAATTTAATTGTTTTAAATAAACAATTTGGCGCCACCCGGATTTATAAACCCCTATTGAACAACAGGTAAGGTTTCCACTCGTGTTGTACTGGTAACTGAAGGATCGCTACGGGAATCGTTAGCGCAACATAGAAGTAATGATAACTGGTGTGAGGCGAACACACACAACTTATACATTTTCAGAGTATGTAAGAATCTAGTTGTTACAGATTGGCGACCAACTAGTGAGGCTAGAATTGAAGACTAGCGGCGATTACAGGAAAATATGCAACATTCTATGATTACAAGGTATAAAGCAAAGAAGGGAACTGAAGGTACCAACGAAGAAGAAATGGAAATGATTGAAGAAATGATCGGGGAAATGATCAAAGAGGATGCCCCAGAGGAACAACCAGAAAACCCAACCCAACCAGAACCAGAAGTAGAAGTAACAGTCGGCGACCAACCAGACATACCAACCGAAGGGGTGACGATGGATAACATGATGAGGATAATGATGGAGCAATTTGGACAGATTAATGGAAAAATAGACCAAATGAAGGAAGAAACGAATGAAAAAATAGACCAAAACAGTGAAGAATTGAA
>NZ_NXGO01000039.1:0-1202 GCF_002774925.1 Candidatus Hodgkinia cicadicola | reverse complement strand
TCCGCTCTTCCACTTGGAATGGTTACTAAAGAGGTACAATGACTAGGGCATATTCATCAAATGCTACCAGTTAGAAACATCACAAGAATAAACACGTTGGAGGAGGAAAACAGATTGCAAGCACATGTAGAGGAGGACCTAAGAATAATGAGCATTTTTAACTGGAGAAGAGTTGCTGTGGATAGAAGGACGTGGTCATCTATGCCAATAGGAAGCCACAGTTGTAGTGCTGGAGCATTAAGAATGTATGAGTAAATAAAATGTATGACAATAACTAAACATCAAATAGTGATAATAAAGATGTGTTAATAAAAGATACCAACTGGACTTAGAAAAACCATGAAAATATTTTAAAGCTCAATCTCAACAGCAAGAAATTTCAGTTTTCATCAATGCAGTCAGGAAATTTAACCTATCCAAATTATTGTTATTAATACTTATCAACTTACTTCTCCGAGTGTTGTCTTCTCTATTCGTCCTTTAACTCTACGTGCAAATTCAGGGTCTGTATCATTTTCAAGATGTGCTGTGATAATAGGAGTACTTATGTTTTTGCTTGCATTGATAATTTCTTTTATCCTAAAATCAATTAGCAAAGAATTCAAAAAATACAATACAGTAAAGCTTTTTTAACGCTATTTCATTTAACATAAATAAAACAAATTCTGCTGTATAAGAATATGTAGTTCTTACCTTGGCACTCCCTGAGTAATATTCATGCTGGCAACACCCGCAAAGTGAAAAGTTTTTAGTGTCATTTGTGTGCCTGGTTCACCAATACTCTGAGCAGCCAGTGCTCCAACAGCAGTCGCTATAACAAGCATTTAAGTGTCGCTCAATATTATGGTTTAACATGAACACATTATAAAAAATGGCGCGCACTGTTACTTCAGGAAAAAAAGGATGATAATCACTGAACTGTATCCTAAAGTAAGATACAACCAGCTAACTTTTAAAGTGTTGAGTGCACAGCAGATTCAGTGACCACAATCTGACTTTTCCACAGAGCCACAGCAGACACCAATGCATGAAATTACATCTTATGTAAAACTAGTGCCCGCTATAATAGAAAATGTTTTCTGTTTTCTTATGGAATGTGCCTTATTTAGCTACGAACATTATGAAATTCCATGTTTTCAAATAACTACGTTATTTTACAAAATAAAAATGTTTTTACTAATAATTAAATATTTATTTTTAAC
>NZ_NXGO01000038.1:0-2366 GCF_002774925.1 Candidatus Hodgkinia cicadicola | reverse complement strand
GAATTAGATTAATTTTATAAAATCAGCTAATAAAAAAAAGATTTATAAGTTAAAATTAAATTAAAAAAAGATTCAAATCAAACAAAAAAAATACTTGTGATTAATATTTTATCAGACATAATTACAACAATATCGATTAAATTTAACATCTGAACCCGATGTTCATCGTTGGTAATAATATTTTAAATAAAAAATAAACCAATATCGTTTGGAAATCAACATTTAAAATAATTTTAACTAATTTATTTTAGAAAAAAGATAAATAAATTGAATAATACATCATAGAATAACCTTTTATTTGCTAGTTCGTTTAATATTGGTAATGTGTATCCTAGACCAAGCCTATGTAAACCCGATGTTGTTAATTTATATCCGATAGATCGTTCGTTGGAACCTTTGTTCAAGCATCTGATTGATTTTGTTCTTTCAATACGTCGTTTTAATCTATTTGATTTATATCTATAAGATAAAGACCTATCTACTGCTTGTTTTGCAGTTTTAATACAAGATTTACGACGGCCATAATAACCTTTAGCTAATTTTAAAGTTTCTTTGTGTTTATAATGACTTGTTAATCCTCTGCTAACTTTGGACATCGATATAATTTATTTGATATCTATATAATCATAATTTTTTCTAAACTTATTACAACAACAACAAAAAAACCACATTTTATTTAGATCTTTTTATTTAGACCTAAAGTTCCATGACCAAAATATGATTTGTATAGAAGTGGATATAAATTATCAGAATACTTTAATCTAAATTTAATAGAATTAATTTATTATTTAATATAAATATCAACAAAATTGAACATAAAAGTCTTAAAACATAACAACATGATAACGTTTAACCGTCATCTACATCGATGGGCAATAAAGTATAGTAATAATTACCTCTAATCACAAACATTAATCCCTATTTGGGTTAATTTATGACTAAATATATATTTTTAAAATATGTCATACCAAACATATATAGAAAAATTTATTAATATTAAGCACAAATATTACAACCTTTTAAAACTGGTGGTATTATCATGTCAATTTTATAGTCGTTAAAGAGTTATTAATGGCATTGTTCGTTGTTATGTATCAATGTTATAACATTTTTTTGTCATAAATATTAATTTATTCTTTAAAGGATAATATGTAATAATGCAGTTTATTTCAATGTTTAGATATTTTAGATTTGGTTAAATAAATCTATATTCAATCGTAATTCATTACATCAACATATTAAGATGCTTTAGAATTATATTTGAATTGTAATTTATAATATTGGAATTTATTAGTTAAGTCATATGAGTTTTAGAAAAAAATAACAAGTGGATGATTTTGTTGGAATTTTATATAAATTTATTATATAAACAGATCGATAATAATATGTTGTATTCTGATCTATAATTAATTAATAATATTTACATCTATAATAATGTTAATTTTTATAATAAAAGAAATATGTTAGAATAAATCCAACAAAATGATGTTATTTTGATGTAAAAGTAATAGAAATTCAATATATGTTAACAGATACATCCATATTTTATAGGCTTTTAATCATTTGAGTTAAAGAAACATCAATTCTAGATAAATCAAATTAGTTAACTTATTAATAATTGTTAATTTTGTAATATCGTTTGATGAAATTAAAGAAAGAGTTGTTTAATATTTAAAAATATTAGTTATAATTATGTAATATCTTGAATATTTAGAAGTAAAACAGGTATATAATCCGAAGATGGGTTATTTGTTTTTAACTAAAATGATGTTGTTTTAGTAATTAATTTATTGAAATATAACAGATTATCTTAATAAGTGGTTTAATATTCAAATTGTTAATCTGTGTTTTATTATAATTTGTTTAAATTTATTAGTATAGACACAAAAAACCTATCATTTATTGGATAATATAAGTTATTCTAAATTTAGAAATGGATAATTTATCTTAGGATAGGTATTTTAAATAATTTTAAATATTTAATGTTTAGCACTTAAGAAAAATATTATCAAATTTAATGTCTATGTTCAATAATATTGAATTATCTAAGAATAATAAAATGAATAATTCCATCGATATGTTTACATTGAGTTAGGATGGATTTATTATCTTAATCGTAACAACAAAATGGGAGATTTATTTCCATATATTTGTCCTTAATTCATTTAAGATGTTGAATAATTTTAAATTAGAATAAATTCGATAGATTAAATAGAATTTTTAACCCAACAGATAATTTATGATTATTAGTAATATGTGTAATTATTTAACAAAGTATCGTTATTATTTTTTTTAATTAAATTTAACAACAAACAAACCATTGAATATATATGTACGACTTGATATAAATATTTGATATAAATGCT
>NZ_NXGO01000037.1:0-2404 GCF_002774925.1 Candidatus Hodgkinia cicadicola | reverse complement strand
ATACACATTGATGGTAAAAACTTATATTAATAAATAAAACATGTTTCAATGAAATTGTACTTGATATTAATAGTCTTATTAAGAGTTTGATAGAAGAAAGAACTTTTGATGATGTAATGATGTTGTGTACAAAAAACCTAATACTTCATGATGTGTATAAGTCTTTATGTTTTGTTTTTTGAGATTATAAATTAATTAAAATGGTTTTTATGTCTAATATTTAATACTTATTATTAATTTTATTATTAATTGAATATTAAATAAACATTATATGATCTAAATCTAATTAACAAGGTATACATAAAAATAACTAATTACCTTGGTTTTAAAATAAGAACATTTTGTACAATATTAACTCCAATTATAGGAAACAGACATAGTATATCTCTATACAATGTTTATCTTATTATTGATTAAAAATGTTGTAATAATAAGAATTAGTTTAATTCTCAAAAATATAACACAAGGCCAATAGAACATATAGATATATCCTCTTTATTCTCTATTTTCTATTTACATCTTTGAACATGAGATACATCTTAACAATTTAGTTACCAAAATATTTATTTGGTTGGTTTTAAGGTATTCCAATAAACAACCGTTCGTTACTGATATATCCAACCTATTAATATAAATATTTGATTAGATAATATTTATAGATAAACATCATTTGTGATCCAAATCATGTACTTAATAACATTAAAACAACATCATGTCAATTCTATATTATTATTTAGAATTAATTCTACCAAAGTTTTAACAACAATTTGAATAATTTTTGGTTTTAATTTATAAAAGTATTTATTATTATCTTTTGATATTAAATTCAATCAACACCAAATCTTAGAAATTAACTAATAAATAGTTCACTACATCTATATATTATCATCAATTAATTAATTTCTAACTACATAACTATTTATGAACTTGTTCTATCATATAATATAACCAAAATATTGAATAATATGTACATCAATCAACCCAACAATTAGTTATATGTTATTTATTAGGTCTCTTTCTTGATCCGATATTAACAATCAATAATATAAATATTTAATTAAAAGTTAAAGTATTAATTTTATTAAGTATTCATTTAAATTATTTATAATCAATGGTCATAACAACAAATAAATCTATCAAATACATAAATATAATTAATATAAACATGGGTTATAAATAAATGACATTGAATCTAATAACAAAATACCAACCAAGCTTGAATTCTTCAAGGGGTTTAAATAATTATAAATTATCTTCGAATGAGAACCCATTGGGAACTAGTAAACTAATAAGAAGACAATTACAAATTAATCATGTTAAATTAGAAAGATATTTTAATAATATTTCTAACAAACTTGTAACCAACATTGCCAATATATACAATTTAAACAAGAAACAAATAGTACTAGGTAATGGATCGGATGAACTTCTAAGCTTATTATGTTCTGCTTATCTGAGAGAAGGAGATGAAGTGATAATATCTGAACATGGATTTCTACTTTATAAAACACAAGTTTTAGTTACCCATGCTGTTCCTGTAATCATAAAAGATTTAAACAACAAAATAGATATTAATAATATCGTGAGATCAATAAATATAAGAACAAAAATGATTTTCATTACGATCCCAACAAATCCTACAGGATTGTTTTTAACAATTCGTGAGATCAATCAACTATCAATTTTATTGATGCCAACAAATATATTATTAGTTTTAGATATGGCCTATTCAGAATATGTTGAAGATGATAGATATTCAATTAAAATAAATACTAATATTAGTATTGTAAAAACATTATCAAAAATATATGGATTAGCTTCGTTAAGATTAGGATGAATGTATAGTAGAAAGAGTATAACAACATTGATTGAAAAGATTAAAAGTCCATTTAGTATTAACAAAATAGCTCAAATTGCTGGACCTATTGCAATAACAGATTCACAACAATATAATTTATCTAGAGGATTTAATATGTTTTGATTGGTTAAAATTATAGTTAATCTTAGAAAAGCCAACTTTATTATCAGCAAATCATATGCTAATTTTGTTGTAATTAAATTTAATAAAAGAGTACCAATATTATTAATTGAAAATTATATTACCAGTTGTAATGTAAATATTAGACGGATGTCAGAATATAAATTATTTAATAACATAAGAATAAGTGTTGGTTCACCAAGCGCTAACATTAAGTTGATCAATCATTTAAAGAAATTAAACAAACAAAGGTTTGTATTAGTTACCCATAAGACAGAAGAATACACAAAGCAATATTGGAAATGTTAGGGTCTAATAAATGAGACATTTGGTATATGTTTTTAAATCTATTACAAATATCAATAATTTACTATACATAGATATATTTATATTAACTGATAATTAATTAATACACTAAGAAATATG
>NZ_NXGO01000036.1:0-1214 GCF_002774925.1 Candidatus Hodgkinia cicadicola | reverse complement strand
GCCTTTCAACGTTGTGAACGACTGTGGCACACCCAAGATACGTCGGGAGCACAAAGGTGAAATCAAAACATTTGTTCCAGAAGAAATCAGATCTATGGTGCTGACGAAAATGAAGGAAACCGCAGAATCCTTTTTGGGTACAACAGTCACAGATGATCTAATCACGGTTCCAGCGTACTTCAACGACTCGTAGCGTCAAGCCACCAAAGACGCGGGCACCATAGCCGGCCTCAGGATCATAAACGAGCCTACCGCAGCTGCTCTGGCTTACGGTCTAGACAAAAACCTGAAAGTCGAGAGGAACGTTCTGATTTTCGATCTGGGAGGCGGTACCTTTGATGTTTCTATCGTGACCATCGACGAGGGATCGCTGTTTGAAGTGAAAGCTACAGCCGGCGATAAGCATCTTGAAGGAGAAGACTTTGATAACAGACTTGTCAAACTCTTGGCTGACGAGTTCAAAAGGAATCTCCCCAAGGACATTCGCAACAACCTAAGAGCCCTTCGTCGCGTAAGGCCAGCAGCAGAGCGAGCGAAAAGAACGCTGACTTCCAGCATCGAGGCCAACATCGATATAAACGCCCTTCACGAAGGTATCGACTTCTACACAAAAGCGTTCAGAGCCAGGGTCGAATAATTTTGCGCCGACCTGTTTAGGAGCATGCTTCAGCCGATGAAGAAGGCTTTGAACGATGCTAAGATAGACAAGTCGTCGATTCACGATGTGGTGCTGGTCGGAGTTTCTACTCGCATTCCAAAAATACAGAGCTTGCTGCAGAACCTCTTCAACGTAAAATCGTAGAACCTTACCATACATCAGGACGAAGCAGTCGCATATGGCACAGCTGTTCAGGCGACCATTCTCAGCGGAGATCAGAGTTGGTAGACGTTGTTCCGCTGTCGCTCGGAATCGAGACAGTAGGTTCATGGGGAATTCATTGAACGCAACGCCAGAATACCTTGCAAACAAAAGAACACTTTCACCACGTACTCGGACAATCAGCCTGCTGTCACCATTCAAGTTTTCGAGGGAGAGAGAGCCATGACAAAGGACAGTAACCTTCTGGGAACACTTGACCACACCGGAATACCACCGGCTCCCCAAGGAGTACCAATAATCGACGTTACCTTCGTTTTGGACGCCAACGGAATTCTCAACGTTTCTGCCAAAGACACTAATTCTGGACGGTCCAAGAACATAGTCATCAAGAACG
>NZ_NXGO01000035.1:0-2417 GCF_002774925.1 Candidatus Hodgkinia cicadicola | reverse complement strand
AGGAACCTATCTGGGATAAACTTTTTGTACCTAGACTGTAGTATCATGAAGATCTTTTGAAATTGAGAAGGTTAATCTTTGATTGAAGGTCATCAGAAGTGAAGTGTCTATTCTTATGAAGTTCGTCGTTGATAATTTGTATCAGTTAATCAGTCACAAGAAGGGTAGTCCTAAATGCTGTTTAGTAAGCATTCAGCCTTCGCTGAAACACAGTACACAATTTTATAGTATGTGATTCATTCATGAAGTTATAAGGGGGGGGGGCCCTTCCCCACCATCATTTGCTAGAGGTTGTTGGAACATCGTGTCTACTTAACTAGTCAATACAATGCGACAGGCTTCAAGTAGGCTTTATACATTATTTACAACACTTCGGTGTATAACAACTCTTACCAGGATAATATGTTTTTAATTGGTATGGAAAGTTCATACCATGTAGAATGGGGTAGGTCTCAGTTTCCATATGTGACTGTTAACGGTCACTGCAAGTCTGTGAGCAGATTTCTTTATGTGACATCATATCAACTATTAAATCTTGTACATCCTGTACAATCGTTCATGTTCTTGAGTATGTGTAGATAAAAAAAAAAATAATAAGCTTTTTCTCTTACTCAAGACAACACAAAATCGTTTCTTTAGGGTTGGCCTATAAAATTCTGCAATTCCCAACTACCCTGTAATGAGAATTATGTTATTAGAACCTGTAGTGAGAATTGATTTTTTTTTTTTGTCCTCTTTCCAGGTTCTCACTTCTATCCATTTTTCTTGTAGTGGAATACTGTCCCAGCTAAAAAGATGGAAGCCTAAGGTGTAATAATCTTGTTCTTATTGCACTGCACTTCCTGTCACTGTCTCTGTGCACCAATCAGATTGCACCGTTAGTAAGATGAGATTACCGTTTTGAGTACAGTAGATGCCCTCTCGTCCGGCCACCTCGGGACCAGACCCTAGGTTGGATTACAAAATGGGCGGACGAACAGAAAATACTCTATAATGATGAAATAACGCTCTTTAATGAATGATCTATAATATAAATGACCCAATACAGTATATATAAATTACTAATAATTATAATTACTCACCCTTACTTTATGGTAGGAAGTAAAAAAACAAACAAGGAAAAATTACTACATAAATTCGGTGTTCCTGCATAAACCATAACCACAAAGCATCGTCTACTAATTCGTTATTTGGTTTTTTTAAAGTACATGTGTCGAAAGCACTTTTTCAATTTCAATTTGAGTGCAGAAAGTCTCAATCGATTTTCTGCTTCGGCGCCAGTCATTAACAATACTCTTGCCTACATTAAACTCTTGGCAAATACTCTGGACCAATTCGCCCATATCGAGATGCTGAAGGACTTGTAATTTTTGGTCCAGAGTCACGAACGTGTGTTTTCGTTGCGCACTCATGTCGGAAAACCTTTTTATTTACACACATACATACAGTATTACTATATACAGATATATTTACACAGACTATATACACAGAACTCACAACATAAGACATACATCTGCACATGAAGAACAAAAGCGCAAGTCAACTGAGCTACATATATTTTCCATTTAACAAGTTGGGGCCTGTCGCTGGAGGCTCGTCTAGACCGTGTGACTCACCATATGGCTGGCCGAACCATCCGAAGGCCGATCCAACCGAGGCCGGACTAGAGGGCGTCTACTGTATTTTGAGGCCAGGTTGTCTGTTTTTATCAGTTTTCAGTGGCAAACATTTTTGTTCATATAGTCTTTTATTTAAATTATTTTGCATCGTATTTTATTATTTTTAAATGAATATTAATTTGATGAACATAGAGTGAGGCCGCCAGTCTGGCTAGTAACACAATTTCAGTTTGTATTAAACAGTGACAAATATATCTGTATAAAAGCAGGCTGGTTTCCTGTAAACATACTTTTCCTGATACTTATCTTTGGATTCAGTATTGGTAACAAATAACAACAATTGTTATATAAATAAAATCCAAATATCTTTTATTACAATTTTTCGCATAATGAAAATGTACATTTTGAAATTGGAAATAACGCTGTTGGAGTGTCCTTTTTATAAAATTTGACACGCAGTATCATGGCGGTTGCCGTGATATAAGAAGTCGCTCAAACTTGATCAAAAACTCATTAAGGAGTGCGCATTGCGGTGTGCCTCTGAGACGCGGGGCGGGGGCGTCGCTTCCCCCCCGCAATGGGCCCGTCCACTCAGTGTTTCTTCACCTACTACCTCTATCGTCTGGTTTTATTATTACTTTTATAATAACAGTTTTAGCCTAATAAATCTAACATGTTTGTTCGTTCATCTGAGATACTTTCTGGAACCACTATCAAACATTTTAGGCCCTTACGGGCGGCAACAGCAGCAATACTGATACCAGTATTACCGGAACTTGCTTCAACTATAATTGTGTC